>CAZUYI010000091.1:0-8690 GCA_964624095.1 uncultured Verrucomicrobiota bacterium
AGGCAGCCGCGCGTCAACCCGGGCCGCGCACTGCGCGGGGACGATGCTATCCTTGCTGCCGCCGGCAATGGTTCCGACATTGATCGTGACCTCCCGGAGGACCTTCGCCAGGGTCGCGGACTCGTGGCCATACTGCTGGCGATACCCCGTCATCACCTGGTCCGTCAGTTTCCGAGTCGTCTCATTGAGCCTGGCGGGGATTCCCTGCAGGGCGGCGACCCGCGGCAGGATCCGGGCCATCTTGAGGATGGCATTCTCGCCGACATAGCCCGCGAAGCTTCCGTGGGCGGCCTTGCCCGCGGCCTCGAGCAGGAGACTGACGCGCGCCTTTTCCCCGATCCGCACCGTGAGGCCGGACGGTTCGCCGTTCGGGACGGCGTTCCCGACGAGGTCGGGCCGGTGTTCGAGCAGCCACAGGGCGCCCCATTCGCCGCCCATTTCCTCGTCCGCCGTGCCGACGAAGGTCAGCCGCCCCTTGTGCCCGGCGGCGGCGACCCGCATAAAGGCGTACAGGAGCGAGGCGAGCCCGCCTTTCATGTCTCCCGCGCCGCGGCCATAGATCCTGTCGCCGCGCCGTTCGCCCGAGTAGGGGGGGACGTGCCAGGGTTCGCCCACGTCCGCCGGGAAGGTATCGAGGTGCCCGTTGAGGATAAGGTGGGGGGATCCTTCCCCCGCCGAGGCCACGATGTTGGCCACGCCCGGCCGCGTGACGATGATCTCCGACCGAATGCCGCTGGACGCGAGCGTGTCCCGGATGGTTCCGGCGAGGTCCGCGGTGGCGCCGGGCGGATTGCCGCTGGGGATCCGGATGAAATCCTGCAGCAGCCGGACCAGCGCGCCGTCGCCGGAAACTCGTTGCAGGAGGGCGTGTGTGAGCATCATGGGGATGTGGCGGCTCCTGGCCCGGCGCTGGCGGCCATCGGACACGGCGCGCACGCGGGAGCGGGGGCCGGGGCGCCGCTCCGTCAGGGCGTGGGCGCGCCGGTTCCGAACCCGGCCTCGCGCAGGCGTTCCCAGGTCAGCCGCGCGGGCGCCGCGGCCGTTTCCAGGCAGCGCCGGACGTGCTTGCCGATCAGGTCGGTTTCCAGGTTGACCCGCTCGCCCGGGCCCAGGGCGCCCAGCGTGGTCTGGGCGCAGGTAAAGGGGACCAGGTGCACCGCGAAGCTGTCCGGGTTGAGTTCGGCGATCGTCAGGCTGACCCCATCCACGGCGATCGAGCCTTTCATCACCATGCCGCGCAGGAGCTCGGCTCCGCAGACGATCCTCAGGACCCGGTCGCGCCCGCGCGGGACGCGCGCCAACACCGTGCCGGTCTCATCCACGTGACCCGTGATCCAATGGCCGCCGAGCGCATCGCCGAGCCGCAGGGCGCGCTCGAGGTTCAGCGGTGCGCCGGGTCGCGCGCTGTCCAGGGTGGTGCGGGCGAGGGTCTCCTGCAGGATGTCGCAGGAGAAGGTTGCCCCTTCGACGGCCGCAACCGTGAGGCAGGCGCCCTGCACGGCGATACTTTCGCCGAGCGCCAGGTGCGGGTCCCAGGCGCGGCCTCGGATGACGAGCCGCAGCCCGCCGTCCGCCGGCTCGCGCCGGGCCAAGACCCCCACCTGCTGGATGATGCCGGTAAACATGCCTGTTCCCTCCCACGCATCATGAAGGCGGCAGGCGCGCGACGCAACCGGAAAATGGGCCGGCGCGGACAGCCCGGCCGCGCGCGGCGCAAGGCGCCGGAACGGCCCGCACGAGGAGATCGCACCCCACCCTGCGCCACTCGACGACGGCTAGACGCGGCGCCCGTTCGAGCGGCCAGCCCGGCCCGCCGACGGCGCCCGGGGCCGTGCGGCCGCCGATCAGCAGCGGGGCCAGGAACAGCCGCAGTTCGTCCGCCCATCGGCCCCGGATGAGCGCCGCGCCCAGCTCGGCGCCGCCCTCGCACAGGACCTCGAGGAGGCCCAGGCGGCCGAGTCGCGCCAGCAGGGCGGACAGCGACACGCCTCCGCCGCCGGGCGGCAACACCCAGACGCGGGCGCCGGCCGCCTGCCACGCGGCGCGCCGCGGCGCCGGACACCGCCGGGTGGTGGCGACGATCGTGCGGTCCGCCCGTCCGTCCGTGAATATTCGGGCGGCAGCCGGCAACCGGCCGCGGGCGTCAACCACGATCCGGAACGGGCGCCGCCCGCGTGCCGGCCGCGGAAGAAGGGACGGATTGTCGGCGAGGGCCGTCCCGGCGCCCACCAGGATGGCATCGGCCGCGCGGCGCCACTCGTGGACGAGGCGCCGGGCCGGCTCTCCGGAAATCCAGCGGGCGCGGCCCCGGCGGTCGGCGATCTTGCCGTCGAGCGACATGGCCAGCTTGAGCGCGACCCGCGGGCGTCCCGTGGCGATCCAACAGGCGAACGGCGCCAGGACCGCGGCGGCCGCGCCGGCGCCGACGCCCTCCACGACCTCGATGCCCGCGCGGCGCAGAAGGCGGAGGCCGCGCCCGTTGTGGCGCGGATTGGGATCGCGCATGGCCACCACGACCCGCCGGATCCCGGCGCGCAGAATCGCCGCGGTACAGGGCGGGGTCCGACCCCGGGTGCAGCAGGGCTCCAGGGTCACGTACAACGTGGCGCCCCGCGCGCGAGCCCCGGCGGCTGCCAGCGCCTCCGCCTCGGCATGCGGGCCGCCGGCCCGCCTGTGCCAGCCCTCGCCCAGCACCCGGCCCCCGCGGACGATCACGGCGCCCACCGGCGGATTGGGGCGCGTGAGGCCCGCGCCCCGCCGGGCCAGGGCCAGCGCGCGAAGCATCCAGGCGTCATCGTCGGGGCGGGTATGCATGGCTGACGGCGCCGGACGCCCGGCGCCGGGCACGCCGGCCGGTCGCGGACATCGCTTATCCGCCGGGCGTCGCATGCCGGCGCGCGGGTTTCGATTCGGAATCGTCGGCGGGCGGGCCGGCCAGCCGCGGCGACCGCGGCACATCCTGGCGGGCGCGGTCCAGCACGCCGTTGACGAACTTGCCGGACTCGAAGGAGCTGAAGCGCTTGGCGATATCCACCGCCTCGTTGATCGAGACGACCGGCGGGATGTCAGGCCGGTACCGCATTTCGTAGAGCGCCAGCCGGATGACGTTCCGGTCCACGGCGTTCATGCGCTTCATGTCCCAGTGCTCGGCATAGCCCTGGATGAGGGCATCCAGCTCCGACCGGTGCTCCAGCACGCCGCGGATCAGCGTCTCGGTGAACAGACGCGCCCGCGGGTCCACGTTCTGCAGCGCCCAGAAGTCCGCGAGCGCCCGGTCCAGGTCGCCCGTGTTGAAGTCGTGTTGAAACAGGTATTGAATGGCCCATTCGCGGCAGAACCGGCGCGTCGTCATGCGCCCGGCTCCAGCGCCTTCATCAGGGAGGCCATCTCGATGGCCGAGAGCGCGGCCGACCAGCCGCGGTTGCCGGCCTTCGTGCCCGAGCGCTCGATGGCCTGTTCGAGGCTGTCGGCGGCCACGACGCCGTCAATCACCGGCACGCCTTCCTGGAGCGCGATCTGGCTGAGCGAGCGGGCCACCTGGCTGTTGATCAGCCCGGCGTGCGGCGTGGCGCCCTGAATCACGACGCCCAGCGCCACCAGGGCGCTGAACGCGCGGCGCTGCGCCAGTTTCTGCACCGCCAGCGGAATCTCGTAGGCCCCGGGCACCCACACCACCGTGATGGACTCCGCGCCGGCGCCGTGCCGCTGCAGGCAATCCAGTGCCCCGCTCAGCAGGGGCCGGGTGAACAGGTCGTTGTAGCGGCTGACCACGATGCCGAACGTCAGCCCCTGGGCGGTCAACGGGCCGGAGAATTCCTTGATCTTCATGGCGGGTCCTTTCGGCGAAGGGCGTTCATCCGACTTACAGCCAGTGCCCCATTTTTTCCTTCTTGGTTTTCAGGTACGCCCGATTGTGCGGCGTGGCGGGCAGCACGATCGGGATGCGCTCGACAATCCGGATGCCGTAGCCTTCCAGGCCGATCACCTTCCGCGGGTTGTTGGTCATCAGGCGGATGCGCTTCAAGCCCAGGTCCGAGAGAATCTGGGCGCCGATGCCGTAGTCGCGAAGGTCGGCCGGGAAGCCCAGTTTCCGGTTGGCCTCGACGGTGTCCATCCCTTGTTCCTGGAGGGCGTAGGCATGGATCTTGTTGGCCAGCCCGATGCCCCGCCCCTCCTGGCGCATGTAGAGTATCACGCCGACGCCCTCGTCGGCCACCTTTTTCATGGCGGCCCGCAACTGGGCGCCGCAGTCGCAGCGCAGCGACCCGAACACGTCGCCCGTCAGGCATTCGCTGTGGACGCGCACGAGCGGCGCGGGCGTCCGCGCCGGCTCGCCCATGACCAGCGCCAGGTGCAGGGCGTGGTCCAGCGCGGATTCGTAGAGCCGCAGGCTGAACGGGCCCGCGTCCGTCGGCAAAACCGCCTGCCTCACGCAGGTCACGAGTTTTTCGCGCCGGCGCCGGTAGGCGATCAGGTCGGCCACCGAGGTCAGGACCAGCCCGTGCCGCGAGGCAAACCGGCGCAGGTCCGGCAGGCGCGCCATGCGCCCGTCGTCGCGCATGATCTCGCAGATGACCCCGGCAGGCTTCAGGCCCGCCAGCCGGGCGAGGTCCACCGCGGCTTCCGTGTGGCCGGCGCGCTGCAGCACGCCCGCGTCGCGGGCTTCCAGCGGGAAGACGTGGCCGGGGCTGACCAGGTCGTCCGGGGTGCTGTTGGGGTCCATCAGCACGCGCAGGGTGCGTGCGCGGTCGTGGGCGCTGATCCCGGTGGTCACGCCGCGCCGGGCGTCCACCGATTCCATGAACGCGGTGCGGAACGTGTCGGACGCCCGCGTCGAGGTCATCCGGGCCAGGCGCAGCGCGGCCAGGCGCTCGCGGGTAAGCGCCACGCAAATCAGGCCGCGGCCCATCCGGGCCATGAAGGCGATGGCGCGCGCATCGGCCTTTTCGGCGGCCACGATCAGGTCGCCTTCATTTTCGCGCGCGGCGTCGTCCACGATGACCACCAGGCGGCCGCGGGCGATGGCGGCAATGGCGGCTTCGACCGCATCGAACGGGGGCGCGGAGGCTCGGGGACGGGTATGGGCGGAAGGCATCGGGAACATTCCTTGGGCGTGCGGGGGGCGGGCCCGGATTACAACTCCAGTATCATCACGGCGGGAACGTGGCGCCAGCCGCGCCGGCGCCGCAGCATGCGCAGGCGCGCCGCGCAGCCCGCGCGGAGCTCTCCGGCCAGCGCCGCCGTCCGGGCCTTGGGCGTGGGGCAGTCCATCACGCACGCCGCCGCAGCCTCCGCGCGGCGCAGGCCGAGAAAGCCCTGCCCGCCCGCGCGGTCCCAGACGCCGGCCACGCGCTCGATGACCGCGTCCACCAGGTTCATGGCCGCCGCTTCCAGGCGCACGCCCGCCGAGCGGAACAACCGCTCGAGGTCCAGCACCCAGGCGGCGCCCTGCAGGGCCAGCGGGGACGACGTGCCCCGCACGGCCCGCGCGGTCAGCAGCAGGTTCCAGCAGACCATCGAACTGTCCGGCGCGCAGGCGGCCTCGATGCAAATGTCCGGCAGACGGCAGTCGCGGCCTCGGACGGTCAGCAGGCGCCGCGCCGCCGGCTCCTCGCCCAGCGACCACAGGACGCGCCCGATCAGCATCAACAGGTAGCCGGTCGGCCAGCCGCCGGCCGGAGCCGGCCCGGGCGCCTGGCTTCGCAGAAAGTCGGCCACGGCCTCGGCCAGTTCGCGCCGGAACCCGGCGGCCGCCGAGTGGCCGTCCGCCGCGGGGGGCCATTCGGCATCAAGCAGCGCCGCGAATTCCCGATCGGCGCCGCAGGGGGGCGTGGAGTGGAGACAGATCATGTCAGGTTTTGCCGATGATTCCCTTCACCTCGGAGAGGAACTGATTGACGTCCTTGAAACGGCGGTAGACCGAGGCGAAGCGGATGTAGGCCACTTCGTCCAGTTTTTCGAGGCGCTCCATCACTTTCTCCCCGATGGCGGAACTGGGGACTTCGCGGTCGTATTCGTTGCCCAATTCGCTCAGGATCGAGTCCGCCATGGCCTCGATCTGCTCGGCGCTGATCGGCCGTTTCTGGCAGGCCCGCATAATGCCGTTGATCAGCTTGCCGCGGTCCACATCCTCGTGGCGCAGATCGCGCTTGATCACCCGCAGGCTGGCCTTGAGAATCTCCTCGTAGGTCGTGAACCGGTGCCCGCATTGCAGGCAGACCCGGCGGCGCCGGATGACGTCCCCCTCGCGGGCCGAGCGGCTGTCAATCACCTTGTCTTCGAGATGGCCGCATTTCGGGCAGCGCATGGGCCGACTCCTCCGGACTGTGGGTGTACGCCCTATGGTGGCATCCGCCGGGCGATTGTCAAGCGGGTTTCACGGCGCCCGTTCCGCGCGCGGGCCGGCGGGGACCCGGAACCGGCCCCGGGCCCGCCCGGGCTGCATGAGCGAGTCGAGCACGGCCTGCTCGGCCGTGGGCCCCGCAAAGGCGATGATCACGTTCTTGAGCCCGCTGGGCAGCTTGCGAACGGCATTCGGATTGCCGAACTGAAGGAAGGCCTCGATCTTGGGCGCCAGCGCCCGGATCAGCGCCAGGAACGGCTCGCTGTAATCCGTCGTGCCGCGGTACGCGCAGGCCGCAGCTTCCGCCGATACGACCACGCGGCGCGCCGGCGCCGCTGCCCGGAGCACCGCCTCGATCTCGAGGACTGGCCATTCGGACACGGGGCGGCAGCGGGCGCCCGGGAAGAACGCGTTCAGCCGGTCCCGGAATCCGTTCTTCCGGCTGACGGGCAGCGCCACCTCGTGGCGTACGGGTGGCGTGGAGGCCCGGTTGAAGAGGATCAGGTCGACCGCGCCGGCGTCGATCGGCGAGGGCGCCCGCCATGCGACCGCCTGCGCCGCCGCCGCGCGGATCCGCGCCGCGTCGGCCGCCTGTTCGCCGGCCGTCGGCGGGGCCGGGGCGGCCCGGCTCGCGAGGCGCCGCTTGGCCCGCAGGATGCGCGCCACCGACGCGTTCACCTGCGCTTCGGGCACCGCCCCGCGGCGGACGGCGGCGAGCATCATGTCGAAGGCCTCAGCGGGATCCTGGTTGTAATCAACCAGCACCATGTCGTGCCCGGCCTGGAGGGCCATGCGCAGGATCGCCTCGGCCGGCCAATGCGCGCGCAGCGATCCCATGGCGAGCGAGTCGGAGATCACCAGGCCGTCGAACCCGGCGGCCCGCAGCAGCCCGATCGCCGCCCGCGAAAACGTCGCCGGCCGGCAGCGGCGCCCCTCGCGCACCCGATGGTGCGTCGTCATGACGGCGTTCAATCCCGCGCGGCAGGCGGTTCGGTAGGCGCGCAGGTCCCAGCGGCGCGCCGCCTCCAAATCCTGCCCGCGCTCGGAGACGCCGATATGGCTGTCTTCGGCGCTGTGCGAGGAGCCGCCCGGGTAATGCTTCGCGGTCGCCACCAGGCCGCACTCGAGATAGCCTTGGAGCGTGGCCGTTCCCAGCCGTTCGACCCGGGCCATGCTCGACCCGTAGGTGCGTAAGGCCATGGGCCCGTCCGGGCGCCGGTTGACGTCCAGCACGGGTCCGAAAATCGTATTGATCCCCGCGGCCCGGAGCCGGCGTCCGACGATCCGGGCCAGGGCCCGGGCCGTCGCCGCGCCGTTGAGCGACCCGATCGCGCCGGCCGAAGGAATGGCCAGCGCGCCCGGGCAGACCGAGACGCCCCCCTCCTCGGCATCGGCTCCCACGAGGAGGGGGATGCCGACGGCCGCGTCCAGTCGCGCGCCCAGCGCCCGGCTTATCGGGGGCGCCGCGTAGGGCGCCGCCTGCACGCCGCCGATCAGGCCGCGCGTCACCAGGCGGTCATACCGCCCGTCCTCGAGGAGCGTATGATGCCGGGCGAATAACATCTGGCCCACGCGCTGTTCGAGCGACAGGTCCTCCACCCGCAGGGTTCGAATGTCAGGACGCTTCATGGGGACACATGGCTTGGGGCGGCGGCGTTGGAACGGGGTCGGCGACCGGGTCCGGGGGCTGGGCCGCGACCGGGAAGGGGAGTCCATCCGCCGGGGCAAAGACCAGGCGGTCATCCGCCCGCAACCGCGGCCAGGGGAACCAGCCGGAGTGCATCTCCAGCACGCCCCAGGCGCGCCGTCCGCCCCAGGCCAGGCGCCAGGGCCGCACGCCGGCCCGCCGGGCCACCACGCACCCGTCGCGCGCGAAGAACACCAGGTCCAGCGGGAAGCGCATGCCCGCCGTGTGGATGGACCGGCAGGGCGCCAGCACCAGGGCGTGGCCTTCGCCCAGCGCGCGGCGGCCCAGCAGCCCGCGCATCCGGCCCAGGGGGCCGCGCGCCCAGACCGCCTCGCGCACCAGCAGCCCGCCGGCCTCGCCGTAGACGAGGGACCGGCCGCCGACCGCCGCCGTGGATGGCCTGTCCGCGTCCATGATGGGAACGGCGCCCGCCCGTCAGCGCCGCGTGTAAATCCGGGGATTCTGACGGCGGCATTCCTCGATGACCGCAATTTGCCGCCGCACCTGCTCCGGCGTGATCTCGAGAGGCGCGCCGCGGGTGAGCGTCTTGTAGAGCATGGTGTAGAATACCGCCGTCGCATTGGCGGCCTGCTTGGGCGCCGCGGCGGGCGAGTACGCCGCTCCCGTGTCCTTCGCCGCCGGGGCCACGGGCCACGCGCC
>CAZUYI010000092.1:0-1629 GCA_964624095.1 uncultured Verrucomicrobiota bacterium
AGCTGGCCCGCCGGGCGGGCCTTGACGTCCGCAGCTACGCCCAGATCAAGGCCACCGATTACTGGACCACCAAGAACACGCTGTCGGCGGTCAGCCACTGGGAGCTCTGGCTGTGGCAGACCCTGGCGTTCGTCGCGTTCTATGGGTATCCGCTCCGGTGGGTCCGCGCCTTGCGGGCGTTCCCGTACCCGGCCCGCGTGTTCTTCCACAAGGCCTTTCGGCGCGGCGTCGTCTTTGTCTGGTTGACTTTCGTCCGCAATCTCCTGTACCGTGTGCGCGGCGGGCGGCGGCATTCGGCCGCGCGGCAGGCCACGGCGTGACCCGGCGGCAGCCGGCAATACCGTCCGTTCAGCGGCAGGTGCCCATGGCGTTTGATCTATCGTTCGAGCCGTTCCCCGGGCCCGACGGGCCGCTGGCCGGGGCCTTCATTCCCTGGGACAGCGAGCTGTTCGGGTTCCCCTGGTACGAGGTGAAGGGCGCCGGTGCGAACCCGGATGCCGTGCGGCGGCATCTCGGCGCCTGGCTCGACGGCTTGCCGCGCGACTCGGCCTGCATGGTCGCCGCCCGGCTGCCGCCCGAGCGGGTGGCTGCGGCGGAGGCGCTGGCCCGACACGGCTTTTATCCCGTCGAGATTCTCGTGGATTTCGACCTGGTCCTCGCCCGGCTGCGCTCGATCGCGCGGCCCGGCGCCGGCCGGTACCGGTTCCGCGAGGCGCGGCCGGACGACCTGCCCGCCCTGCAGGAGATCGCCGGCCAGGCCTTTGGCGCGGACCGGTTCCACCTCGACCCACACTTGCCGCCCGCCCGGTGCGGCGAGCGATACGCCCGCTGGGTGGGCGCCAGTTTCCGCGCCGGGGAGCCGGTCCGCGTTCTCGAGGAGACCGCCGGCGGCCGGGTGGCCGGTTTCATTCAGTGCCGCGACCGCGCGCCCGGCGACTTGGACGTCTGCCTCGGGGCGGTCCGGCCGGACCTGCACAACAGCGGCGCCGGCGTGCTCATGTACCAGTGCCTCTTCCTGGATGCCCGGTCCCGCGGGTATACCCGGGCCGCCACGCATGTCTCCATGAATAACCTGCGGGGCATTAAGCTCACCCTGGGCTACGGCTTCACCGTGAGCCGCGCCACGCTCTGTATGCACTGGTTCCGGGCCGCCCCGCCCTGAGGCGGCGCGTTCGAAGGATCCGCCGCGCGCATGTATGCCATCCCCTTCAACCGCCCTTCCCTCGTCGGCCGCGAAACCGACTACATGGCCCAGGCCGTCGCCGCCGGGCAGATTTCCGGCGACGGCGACTTCACGCGGCGCTGCCACGCGTTCCTGGAATCCGAGCTCGGCGTGGCGCGGGCGCTGCTGACCACCTCCTGCACGCACGCGCTCGAAATGGCGGCGCTGCTGCTGGAGATCCGGCCGGGCGACGAGGTCGTCTTGCCGTCGTTCACGTTCGTTTCGACGGCCAACGCGTTCGTGCTCCGCGGCGCACGGCCGGTGTTCGCCGATATCCGGCCGGACACGCTCAACCTCGACGAGTCGCGTGTGGCGTCCCACCTGACCCCGCGAACCAGGGCCGTCGTGGCGGTGCACTATGCGGGCGTGGGGTGCGAGATGGATGCCCTGCTGGCGCTGACCGCCTC
>CAZUYI010000092.1:1639-8673 GCA_964624095.1 uncultured Verrucomicrobiota bacterium
CGAGGATAATGCCCACGGCCTGCTGGGCCGCTACAAGGGGCGCTGGCTGGGCACGTTCGGATGCCTGGCGACCCAGAGTTTCCACGAGACCAAGAACTTTTCCTGCGGCGAGGGCGGCGCCCTGCTCATCAACGATCCGCGCTTCATCGCCCGGGCCGAAATCATCCGCGAAAAAGGTACCAACCGCAGCCAGGTCTTTAGGGGCCAGGCGGACAAATATACCTGGATGGACGTGGGGTCGAGCTACCTGCCGTCCGATCTGCTGGCCGCCTTCCTCCTCGCCCAGCTCGAGGCCCGGGACTTTATCCAGGCGCGGCGCGCCCGCCTCTGGGCCGCCTATGCCGACGGGCTGCGCGACTGGGCCGCCGGGCGCGGGGTCCGCCTGCCGAGCATCCCGTCCCACTGCGAGCATCCCAGTCACCTGTTTTACCTGGTCATGCCGTCGCTTGCCGCGCGCCAGGCGCTCATCGAGCACCTCCGGGCGCGCGGGATCCTGGCCGTCTTCCATTACCTGCCGCTCCACCTTTCCCCGATGGGCCGGCGCTTCGGCGGGCGGCCCGGCGATTGCCCGGTCACGGAATGGGTCAGCGACCGGCTCGTGCGCCTGCCCTTTTACGTCGGTTTGACCGACGCCGACCAGGAGGCGGTCCTGGACGCCGTCCGGTCGGCGCCGGGTTGAAGCGGCGCGCGCCGCCACGAGGTGTTTGCGTCATGCCTGGAGCGCGGTCAAGAATCCGAGCCCGGCCGGGGCTCTGGCTGCTCAATGCCCTCTACGCGGGCATCGGGCTCTACTGGGTGTTCCTGCTGCCCTACAATAGCGCGCCGGACGAGGCCACGCATTTCCAGTACAGCGTCGAGTTCATTCGCACCCAGCGCCGCCTGCCGGTATGGGGCGTGGACGATCTGGACCGGTTCCGGCACGCGATCTCGAGTTACAACCATATGCCAGCCTTGAACTACGTGGCGGCGGCGGCCGCCGCCGAGGCCGGCGCCCGGTGGGCGGGGCTTGAGCCGTATCACGGGGCGCGACTGGCCTCCCTGGCCTGGGGCCTGGTCTTCCTGAATGGGCTCTACCTGACACTCAGCCTCCTCACCGGCCGGCCGGGTCCGGCCCTGCTGGCGACGGCCGCCTTCGCCCTTATCCCGCAGGTGCTCTACACGTTCTGCTATGTCAACAGCGACGCCCACTCGCTCGGCATCGCGGCCCTGCTGGCCTGGGCCCTCGCCCGCGTCTGGAGCCGGCCGTCGCGCGGCGCGCTCGCGGGGCTCGGCGTGGCGGCGGGCCTGCTCTTCTCCGCCAAGTACAATTATTTCTTCGGCGCGCCCTTCCTGGCGGCCGCCGCCCTCGCGCTGGCGGCGCGCGGGCGCGTGCCGTGGTCCCTCGTGGTCCGCGCCGGACTCGCCGCCGCCTGCGGCACGCTCCTGGTGTCCGGCTTCTGGTATGTCCGCAACGCGGTCCTCTATGGAGCGCTCATTCCCACCTGGTTGGATGCCGACGCCCTCGCGGCCCGCGGCATCATCCCCGCGGTGGCGCCGATCAACCGCGGCGTCTCGCTGGAGTCGCTGGCATGGCTGATCCGGCAGCGGTTCCCGGCCACGACGTTTGTCTCGTTCTTCGGCCTGTTCGGATACCTCGATGTCGCCTTCCCGCCGGGTGTCTATGCCGCCCTGTTCCTCATCGTGCCAGCGCTCGCCGCGCTGATCCTCGTCGAACTGGGCCTCGCGCGGGACCGGGCCGTCACGGCCGCCGGCCTGTGGCTGGCGGCCTTCGTGTTGACCCTGCTGGCGTTCCACGCGGCCGGCTCGCTGTGGGTGGATGTCCAGCCCCAGGGCCGGTACCAGTTCGTCAGCCTGGTGCCCGTGGCGGTCTTCCTCGGCTGGGCGGCCGCGCGCCGGCGCCGACTGCAACTCTATCTGCTGGCCCTGCTGGTCCTGCAGGCGGTCCTGCTCGGCGGGGCGGTGCGGCTGTTCCACCGGACGTACCGTCCGCCGCTCGAGTTCGCCCTCTTCTGGGAAGCGCCGGGAGGACCGCGCGCGGCCATCAGCCGGGCCGAGCCCGTCGAACAAAACCGCATCCGCGTTGCATTTCGCGTCGAGGATCCGGGCCCGATCGGCGAACTGCGCCTCGCGTTTCCCAAGCGGATCCTGGCCCGGTACCGGCGCCTGGCGCTGCAACTCGAATCCGGCTGCGTGACCCAGACCCTCGCCGGCGCCACGCGCCCGGATCCGCGGTGCGAGGCCATGCGCTATGTCCCCGCCATTGACGCGCTGGATGCCGCGGGGCCGGACCCCGCCGCCGTATTCCGGCTCGACCCGCCGCCTGTCGGCATCCAGACGGTGCGGGTTGATATGGCCGTCGAACGCCGCCGGCTGAGCGATCCGTCCTACTGAGCCGGGCGTCCATACCCGCCAGCGGTCGTTAAGCGTCCAGTCAAGGCCCGGCACCGGCACCACGGGCACACGGCCCTCGAATCCGAAGGCCGCCAGCGATAGCGTGAGCTTCACGTCCGGCGAGACGGCATCACCGCCTCCGACCAGGGCGCTCCCGTCCAATGCCTGCCCCAGGTCCGCGCCTCGCTCGCGCGTCGTCTCGAGGCCGAGCCGCCCGCCAGCCACGTCCAGTGGCCCCGGATCGGGCCCGTCACCATCAGGGGACGCCTGTCTGTGGTACGGAAACGGGCGTGCCGCAACCCGGTTTTGATCGTTTTGCACACGTTATTAACAGGCAGGGACGTCCGTCCAGGCATGGATAGCAGCCACTCTGGAAAAAAAATCAAAAAAAATATTGACAGCGGGTGGGTAGAAGTGTCAAATGGTGTCAAACAAAAGGGTGAATGTGGAGAACAAGGACATAGAGCCGCTGATTCCGGTGTCGGGCAGTGGAGGATTTGCCAGCAATTTCCTCTATGCGCTCGATCCGAAGAAGCGGGTGACCATTCCGGCCGTCTGGCGGCTGGAAGTGGGCGATCCGAAGAGTCTCTACATCCTGCCTGGCCTGCAGAACGAGCAGTGCCTGTACGCGTATCCGGCGCGTGAAATGGCGCGGCGCCTGGACAAGTTCCGCAAGATCAGCATCAGCGACCGGAAAGCGCGCCTGTTTGCGCGGATGTTGGCATCGAACTCGGAACTGGTGACCTGGGATTCGCAGGGTCGCATTCGGATCAAGGACGAGCTGCTGGCGCATGCCGGGATCGGGGCCCAGGTCCAGTTCGTGGGCGCCTGGGACCGGTTCGAGCTGTGGAATCCGGATGTCTGGCGGGCATCGGTTTCGACGGTGGACAAGGCAACGCTGGAAGATGCCATTCGGTATGTCGAATTTTAAGGTTGCCGGCCCGCTCGGCGAGGACGGCGAGGTGCACGGTACAGGGAGACTCTGGCCATGATGATGACGCGGTATTTATCGGTTACCGGCGCCCTGCGCGGGGGAGGGAAGGAACGGTGGTTCCGGCTCCCCGACACCGGCCGGGCATCGCGCTCGGTACGGTTCGGGCGGCATGCCCTGGTGGCGGAAGATACGATGCGGATTCTGCCCGTGGGCGACGTGCGCCGGTTCGATCCGGAGCCGTCGGATGCGCCGGCCCCGGGCGCGGCCCGGCCGGCCGGGGCCGTGTCCTGGTGCCGCCGCACGCTGTTGTCGTTTCTGATGTAGGCGATGGCGGCGGCTGTCGCCGCGCGGCTACCGAGGGGAACGGCGGTCGGGAAGCGGGAGCGAGGCCTGCCATGGAAAGTCGTCCTCGTATTCCGGTCACGTGCTGTATGTGCGGCCGCGAGAAGACGCCGCGAGGCTGGCAATACATCGTTCGGCCCGACGAGGGACGGGCGCTGTGTTCGCATGGCCTCTGCGAGGGTTGCTTCGAGGCCGAAGTCATGAAAATCAGCCTGCGCGCGCGCCTGCCGCTCGCGGCGCTCGGACGCCGGGCCGGGTTGTGAATGAACGTCTCGCGCTCATTCGTGCCCGAGGCCCGGGGCTGCGGGAAGACGGCCGTTCGGCCAGGCTGGGCGGGCCTGCATTGTCCGGTCATGGTGCGGGAGGTCCTGGACCTGCTGGCCGTCCGGCCGGGCGGGACGTATGTGGACGGGACGGTGGGGTGCGGGGGGCATGCCCGCGCGATCCTGAAGTGCGCGGGGCGCGGGGCGCGCCTGCTGGCGATTGACCGCGACGAGGAGGCGCTGGCAGTGGCCCGCATGGCGCTGGCCGACTGGGCGGAGCAATGCCGGTTTGAGCGCGGCAATTTCCGCGAGTTGCCCGCCCTGGCCGCGCGCGCGGGCCTGGCGGCGGCGGACGGCATTCTGCTGGATTTGGGGATGTCGTCGCTGCAGGTTGAAAGGGCCGAACGGGGTTTCAGTTTCATGCGGGACGGCCCGCTGGATATGCGTATGGACCGGCGCCAATCGCTGACGGCGGCGGACGTGGTGGCCGGGTACGGGGAGGCGGACCTGGCGCAGTTGATCGGGAGGCTGGGCGGGGACCCGGCGGCGCGCCGGATTGCGCGGGCCATTGTGAGAGCGCGGGCGCGCGGCCCGGTGCGCACGACCGGGCGGCTGGCCGAGATCGTGGCGGGGGTGCCCGGCCTGCGGCGCGGCCGGACGCATCCCGCGACCCGGACCTTCCAGGCCCTGCGCATGGCGGTCAACGACGAACAGCCTGCGCTGGAAGCCGCCCTGGACGGGGCCGCGAGCCTGTTGAAGCCCGGCGCGCGGCTGGTGGTATTGTCGTATCACAGCGTGGAAGACGGGACCGTGAAGCGCTGGATACGGGAGCATGTGGGCCGGCGGGTGTCGCTGCCGGCCGGCGGCACGCGGTGGGAGGGCGCCTTGCCGGCGGTGCGGCGGATCACGCGCAAGCCGCTGACCGCGCCGCCCGCGGAAGTCGAACTCAATCCGAGAGCCCGCTCGGCGAAAGCGCGGGCAGTGGAAAGGACAGGCTAGCATGGCCAAGCGCAACCGGCGTCAGCGGGACAGCGGATTCGTGGCGGCCCTCCCCTGGATGGCCTTCCTGGCGGGCACGGTGTTTCTCATGCTGATGTACATCTGGCTCGATGGGCGCGGCCAGGCGCTGGGCAACCGTATCAAGGCGCTGGAGCGCCAGTTGGCCGAACTCCAGCAGCGCTACGACCTGGAACTGTCCAAGTGGGAGGCGCTCAAGTCGCCGCCCAGCATCGAGCAGGCGCTGGCCCGGAACCGCATTGCCATGATCTGGCCGGCGGAACAGAACCTGGTCCGATTGCAGGATCCGGATTGGGTGGCCGGCGGGGGCCGTCCGTCCGGAGCGGACCTGGCGCAGGCCCCGGCCCCGCCAGGATCTGTGATGCATGATTGAACGCGCGTCCAGGTTCCGGCTGCTGGGATTGGCCGTGCTGATGCTGGCCGTCCTGGCGGGTGTCGGAGCCCGGCTGGTCGTGCTGCATTTCCGGCTCGGGCCTGGCATGGATCGCGGCGAACGAATCGCCTCGATGCGCCAGTTCCGCGAACGCCTGGCCGTCGCGCGGGGCCGCATCCTCGACCGGCATGGAAATGTCCTGGCACTCGACCTGGTCCGGCCCGAGCTGTGCGCCGATCCGTCCCTGATCGTCACCAACGCCGCCACGCGGGCGGCGGTCAGCGAGGCGCTCGGCCGCATCCTGAACGTCGAGCCGCAGGTGATCGGCGAGCGCCTGAACCAGCCGGACCGGCGGTTCGTGTACGTGGCCGGCTTCGGCCACACGCTCGACGAGCGCCAGGCGGAAATCGTCCGGGCCGGCGGGCTCCCGGGCGTTTTCCTGCGCGACGCCATGGTGCGCGCCTACCCGCGCGGTACGAGCCTGTGCCATGTGCTCGGCTACGTGAACCTCGAAGCCGAGCGGACCGGCTGTGCCGGCATCGAGTGGCGCTGGGACCGCTACCTGCGCGGCGTGCCCGGCCTGCTCGTCGGCGAGCGCGATGGGCGCCGGCGCGAACTGTATGGCCGGCGCCTGCTGGAACTCAAGCCGCAGCCGGGCGCCACGGTGACCCTGACCATTGACCAGTACGTGCAGTACATTGTCGAGCAGGCCCTCGAGCGCGCCCTGCACGAGCAGCAGGCGACGGCCGCGTGGGCCATCGTGCAGTCGGTCCGCACGGGCGCCATCCTGGCCATGGCCAACCTGCCGGCCTACGATCCGGCCGCCTTCCGGTCCGTGCCGCCGGACGCCATGCGCAACCGGTGCATTGCCGACGTCTACGAACCCGGCTCCACGTTCAAGGTGGCCATCGTCGCGGCGGCGCTCAACGAGCGCGCCGTGTCGCCGTCCGACGTGTTCGACTGCGAAAACGGGACGTGGTTTTACCAGCGGCGCCCGCTGCACGATTTCCACCCCTATGGCCTTCTCACCGTGGCCGATATCGTCAAGAAATCCAGCAATATCGGGGCTGCCAAAATCGCCCTTGCGCTGGGCAACGACCGGCTCTACGGGTACCTGCGCGCGTTTGGGCTCGGCGCCCGCACCGGCATCGAACTGCCGGGCGAGGAAGGCGGGCTGCTCTACCCGCCCGACCGCTGGACGGCCCTTACGCCCACCCGCGTGGCCATCGGGCACGAGGTGGCCGTTACGGCCCTGCAAATGCTGGGCGTGCTGGCCGCCATCGCCAACGACGGGCTCCTCATGAAACCGCAGATTGTCGAACGGGTCCAGGATGCCGACGGACGCATCCTCTACCAGCGCGAGCCCAAGGCCGCCGGCCGGCCGATCCGGCCGGATACCGCGCGGCTGATGAAGCGGCTCCTGGTGCGGGTGACCGAGGAAGGCGGCACGGGTACGCGCGCCCGCGTCGAAGGGTATTCTGTGGGCGGCAAGACGGGAACCGCGCAGAAAGCCGGCCCGGGCGGGTACTCCGACACCCTCAACATGTCGTCGTTCATGGGGTTCTTACCGGCCGAAGATCCCGAGCTGGCGATCATCGTGGTGCTCGACGAGCCCAAAAACACCGTGCGCACCGGCGGGTACGTGGCCGGGCCGGTGTTCCGTGAAATTGCCGAACAGTCGGTGCGCTACCTCGATGTGCCGCCGCTCGGGCGA
>CAZUYI010000093.1:0-4371 GCA_964624095.1 uncultured Verrucomicrobiota bacterium
CCACTGGGACAAGTGGATCGTGATGGTCATGCCGCCGGGCGCGTTCTTCGTGCTCGCGGCCGCGGTCTGGGCGTTGCGCTCGCTCCCCGCCGGCGCGGGACAGGAGACACGTAAATGAGCTTCGGCGGAGCACTGCACCAGATGCTCGTGGTCCTGTTCAGTGCCGCCTTCACGAGCAACATCCTGCTCACGGGGTTCCTGGGGATGTGCTCGTTCCTGGTCGTGTCCCGCCAGGTCAAGGCGGCGATAGGCCTGGGGTGGGCCGTCGTCTTCGTGTTGACCGCCACCTGCCTCCTGAACTGGCTCATCTACTGGTATGTACTCGTCCCCCTTCATCTGGAGTACCTGCGTTTCGTCGTGTTCATGCTCGCCATTGCCGCCTTCGTGCAGTTCGTCGAGATGTTCATTGACCGGTACTCGCCCGCGCTCTACCAGAGCCTGGGCATCTTCCTGCCGTTGATCACGGTCAACTGCGCCATTCTCGGCGCGGCGTTGTTCATGGTGATTCGCGAGTACTCGTTCCTCGATACCCTTGGCTTCGGACTGGGGAGCGGATTCGGGTGGATGTTGGCGATCCTGGCCTTGGGTGGCATCCAGGAGAAACTGAAGCTCGAGCGAATCCCGCGGGGCCTGCAGGGGCCCGGCATCGCGTTGATCGCCGTCGGCCTGATGGCGCTGGGCTTCATGGGCTTCAACGGAGTGCTGGGAGGCAATTGAGGGTTCGGCTGTCATGGTCTGGGTACTCGTGTCCGTCTTCGCGGTCAGTTTGATCGCCGCCGTTCTGGCGGCGGTCGTCGTGGCGGCGGAGCGAGTCCTGCGGAACTACGGCCCCTGCGAGATCGAGGTCAACGGGAGCCGGACGTTCACGGTGCAGGGCGGCGGGTCCCTGCTGGCGGCCCTGGGATCCGACGGCATCTTTATCCCTAGCGCGTGTGGCGGCCGCGGCACGTGCGGCTACTGCAAGGTCAAGGTGCTGGAAGGGGGCGGCCCGATCGCGCCCGTCGAGGAGCCATACCTTGAGCCGGCGGAGAGAAAGATGGGGGTGCGGCTCTCCTGTCAGGTCCGGGTGCGCAACGCGCTGCGCATTGTGATTCCCCCCGAGTTGCTCGCCATCAGGGAGTATGCTTGCCCTTGCACGCGCATACGCGACCTCACGCACGATATCAGGGAGTTCCGGCTCGAGCTCCCCGCGGCGGCCGACTTCGCGTACCGGCCGGGCCAGTACGTGCAGCTCCTGGCGCCGGCCTACGGCGGCAACGACGACGTTTACCGGGCCTATTCGATCGCCTCCGACCCCGCCGCCGGGAACGTCATCGAGCTGGTCATCCGGCTCGTGCCCGGCGGCATCTGCTCGACCTGGTGCTTTGAGCAGTTGCGCGAAGGGCAGACCGTGCAGATCAATGGCCCCTACGGTCAGTTCGGGCTGACGGACAGCAGCGCGCCTATGATCTTCGTGGCGGGCGGCTCCGGCATGGCCCCCATGCGCTGCCTCCTCCACCACCTGAAGAACACCGCAAGTCCAAGGCCCGTCACGTTTTTCTTTGGCGCCAACTTCGTGAAGGAGCTGTTCTATCTCGACGACATGGCGGCGTTCGAAAAGGCGCTGCCGCAGTTCCGGTTCGTGCCGGTCGTCGCCCATCCGGACGCCGACGAGCGATGGGAGGGCGAGACGGGCCTGGTCACGCAGGCGCTGGAGCGCCAGTTCCACGACGCGTCCGGCCACGAGGGCTATCTGTGCGGCAGCCCCGGCATGATCGATGCCGCCGTCGCCGTGCTCCGGAAGCTGGGAATACCCGAGAACCGAATCTTCTTCGACAAATTCTAGGAGGCTTGCGCCGTGAAACGATCGCCGGAAATGAAGCGGCTCGATGACGCGTTGCAGGCATCGAAACTCGTGGCCGGCGGCTTCCTGGGAACCGACCGCCGGCCGGTCGAGGAGATCGTCGCGGCGGACGCGGCCGAGCTCGTGCGCCTGGGGTGTTCCTTATCCGATGTGGCGGAAGGAATGCGGCGGATGACGGCGCTGGCGCAATCGGGACTGGGGTCATGGGTGCGTCTGGGTGGAAGCCTGCGGGCCGCGGCGACGGACACCCGGGGCGTTCTGCCCTGCCCGTGGGCTCACCCGGGGAGCTTTCCGAAGACGGTCGTGACCGTCCGGGATGCGCGCGGCCGTGACGTCATTCGGTGGTCCATGCTCAATATCCACATGATCGAAGCCCACGGCTTCTTCGAGGGAAAGGGGTCCGCGTTCAGAATAGACCCGAAACATCTCGCCAGAATCGTTACCGAAACCGTCAAGCCCTGAGTAAAGGAAGCGTAGCCGCGAACGCGAGACGCGTGCAGGAGTGCGGTCTGCCGGAAATGATGGGAATGGGAGCCGGCGCCCACTCCGCAGGCGGGGCCCGGCGGAATCGTGGTCAACGTCAGGGCCGCGGGAGTGAATCCCGGCGATGCAGGCATCCGCGCCGGCCTGTGTCGGCCGGACTTGCCCCTGCCGGACACCCCGGCATTGACGGCGCGGGCGTTGCGGGCGGCATGGGCCCCGGCGTGGAAGGATTCCGAGTGTTGATTGCCCAGGAGTCGGGCTGACGCCCATTCCTCCCAGAACGTCCGCGATATCCTTCTTCAGGGGGCCGTTCTTAGCGGCCGCCCGGAACAACGCGCCCTGACTCCTTCGGTGTGAACTGAGCCAAGTCGTAGAGGCCGAACTGCTTTTCAATCCCGGCCACGCGGTCTACCATCTTCTGGAAGCCGCCTTCTCCGAAGAGTCGGTGTTCCTTCTCCTCGAACTCCTCGCCGAGCGTGTCGTAGTCGCGCGCGCTGACGATGTCGTGGAGGGCGGGAAACACCACCGTATCCTCGCGCGCCGCGTGCGGTTCGTACAGGCGGATGAATTGTCCCAGCACGTCGGCCAACCGCGCTCGGTCGTTGGCGTCTTTCGTCGCAGACACCGTCGCCAGACGCCCCGCCAGGTCGGTCAGGCGCCGTCCCGCCTGGTGCTGCTGGGCGAGGACCTCGACGAGTTCGGTCAGTATGCGTGCCTTGCGGAAGCGGGGGAAGAGCATGTCCTCTTCAAGCTTCTCGTGGTAGTTCTCTACGAACTCGCGCACAATGCGCACGCTGTCCGCAAGCGGCTCCATCGGCAGTTCTTCCCGCGTCGCGAGGAGCCGCGCCGCCTCCCGATAGACCAGCAGGACGCGCCTCAGCACGCCGTGCTCCCGCATCAGATCCTCGGCGGGCGCAACGTCCGCTTCGGATTCCGGCCTGTCCGTTCCGGTTTCGGCGCCCAGGACCGCACCTCTGAACAGCAGCGGGATCGCGGCGGCGACAGCGGCCGTGTGAAAGAAGCTTCGACGGTCCATCGGCATGCGGGTGTTCATCGGGCAACTCCTTATGTGCCTGTAATGCATGGCCGGATCACGCGTTCTCCTTGTTACCGCGGCCAGCATGACGTGCGCCCGCCGGCAGGAGAATCAGGAACATCCTGAGATCGGACCGTCAAAAACCTGATCCGCCGCCAGGCGTCTCTAAGGGAGCCGCGCACCCTTCGCCCATCCTCCGATGGTGCCGGACACTCGAAGAGGGTCCAATGATGCAGCGCGTGGGATCAGCGGTGATCGTCGAAGCAGCGAGCCTACTCGGCGAGATGTCTGCATATCCGGGGTAACTCGACAACCGTCCTGACGGTGTGCGACAGCAAGGTGGTGCCGCCGGCGCGTTCGGCGCGCATCGGGACTCCGCCGGTGGCGTTGATCGTTGCGCCGGTTACGTGGCTGCCCGGCGGCGCTCAAGCCTCCATTCCTGAGCGGACGCATCGGCCGGATCCCGACAGGCGGCCGCACGAAACCTTAGCCCGCGGCTCGTCCGCCGCGGCGCCGAGGGCGCCGGCGTCGGGAGAATTGGGAGAAAACGGCACGGGGTCCACTCTATTCCGGTATCGCGCGCAGGGGACCGCCGTGGTAGTATGGGTCGCAGTATGTAAGGGGGCGTTTCCGTGGCACTGAACGTGGTCATCATGGGCGGGGGGTTTGCCGGGTTGGCGGCTGCAGGCCCTCTGAACACGCTTGCTCGTGAGCGCCGGGACGTTCGCATCACGCTATTGGATTCGCACCCGTACACCACCATGATTCCCTGCCTGCCCGATCTTGCCGGTGGTCGCTGTGCCGAGAAGCGCGCAACGGGACGGGTCGTCGGACGGATTGGACCGTGTGTCGCGTTCCAGCAGGAGGAAGTCATATCAGCCGACTTCGACCGACGGGAAGTGACGACTCGCCGGCGAATGTATCGCTACGACTATCTGTTGGTGGCCACCGGGTCCGTCACCAACCTGTTCGGCTTCAACCAGGTCGCGTGGGGCAGGCCGCGCTGGGC
>CAZUYI010000093.1:4381-8582 GCA_964624095.1 uncultured Verrucomicrobiota bacterium
CGCCATCCACACGCTCGATTCCCTGGACGATGCCTCGCGAATCAGGCTGGCGTTTGCCGAGTACGCGGGACGCAGCCGGAGGCCGACGGCCCTGGTGGTCGGCGGCGGGTACACGGGTCTGGAGTTGGCCTGTAATCTGCGTTTTCTTGGACGCCGCTTCCAATCTCAGTCTCACGTGTGCGTCGTCGAATTGGCGCCTGACATCCTGCCGTCCGCGCCCGAGTGGGTCCGGCGTTACATGCACGGCGAGGCCGCACGGCACGGCATCGAACTCGTTACAGGCGCGTCGATCGAGTCGTTCGATGGGCGTAACGCTACGCTGTCGAACGGGCGCCGGGTGGAGGACGTGTTTCTCTGCTGGACCGCGGGCTCGAAGTTCGCCCTCGGCGATATCCGCGGCCGGCAGAGGCAAATGAAGGACGGACGCCTCGTGGTTGACACGTGCCTGAGGGTGACGCCGCACCCCGAAGTCTTTGCCGCGGGCGATTCGGCAGCCATGAAGCACGGCGAGACGCTGCTGCGCAAGGCAGTGAACTTCTCCATCGGCTCGGGCATCCAGGCCGGCCGCAACATCGCCGCCGCCATTCGCGGGCAGCCGCTGCACCCGTTCCGCCCCGTGGACCCGGGGTGGGTGATTCCCTTCTGCGACGTGGGCGTCGGTCAGATCTTCCCGGGTCTGCGCGTGCGCGGCCGCCTGCCGCTCGCCCTGCACTACGCCATGTGCGGCGTGAAAAACTACAGCCTGGGCAACCGGCTGTTCTTCTGGGGCTTGGCCATCAAGGCGCTGTGCTCGCGGGTGACTCGCCCCCGCCCGCGCCACGGGGCCGCCGGCAGCACGGCCACCCGTAACGGTCATGTTCCTGGAGAAACAGGATCACGGCCGTCATCAGGATGTAGAGCATGATGTTGGCGACAATCGCCTGCCCTTGCACGAGCATCTGGCCGAAGGCCAGCGAGATCAGGGTCAGGCCCGCGACGGCCAGGCTCGCCGTCCGGCAGCAGCCGACGAGGAGGAGCACGCCGAGAATCGTTTCCACAAACGGCAGGGCATATCCGTATGCGGCCACAAGCCAGCCGGGCAGAAACGTGGTCTCGAACGCCGGCGCGAGGTATCCCGTCACGAACGCCGTGAGCGTGCAAAGCTTCGACACGCCCGCCACCAGGAACATCAACCCCAGCGCCCATCGCAGCAGCGCCACGCCAAGCGCCTTCGCCGACTTACTGCATTCCTTCGTGTCCATACCCGCCTCCTTTCGTGTTCGCGTTCCCGTTCGTATCCTCTACACTAACAGCAGGCCGGCGCAGAGCAGCACGCCCACCCCCGCGTGAAGCAAGACGGTCAGCGCACAGGCCCCGGCCATCCGGCGCGGCACGTCGTGATTCCGAAGGACCGCCCCCGCCGCCAGGAGGGCAACGGGCAGGCAGCCCAGGCTCAGCAGCAACGTCCGCGGCGCTTCGCCGATCCATACGGCTCCAATCACGGCGAGCGGCCATAACGCCATGAGCAGGACGTACAGTCGCGCGGCCCGCCGCCGGCCCAGGCGGACCACCCAGTTGCGCTTGCCGACGGCGGTGTCGGCCTCGACGTCCGGAAATTGGTTCACGAAGAGAACCGCGACGATCAGGACCGCCATCGGCGCAGATACCCACACGGGGAGCCACGACCATTGTCCGGCCTGCACGCGATAAGCTCCCACAACGGGAAGCAGGCCGAAATCAACCGCCACGAGCGCCTCGCCCCAGCCGCGCGCGGCCAGTTGTGCCGGCGGCGCGCTGTAGAGCCAGCCGCTGATGGCGCCGAATGCGCCCAGCGCCAGCACCCAGGCGCCGACCCGCGCCGCCAGGTACAACGCCGGCCCGAGCGCGAGAGCCGCGCACGCGAGCGACAGCGCCAGCAGGCCGCTGGGCGCGATCAGTCCGGCCTGCACCGTCCGGCTGCCCCCGGTGAACGGCCTGATGAAATCGGTGTTGACGGCGTCGTTGCCGGAACGGTAATCGAAATAGTCGTTAGCCACGTTGGCCGACGTATGGACCAGCGCGGTCCCAATGGCCGTCCAGGTCAGGAGGCTCCAATCCATCCGGCCGGCGCGCCACGCGCCGAGCACAGACCCCACTGCCACGGGCGCCAGCGAGGCGGGCAGGAACGCCGCCCGCATTGTGACCACGACCGTCTTCAGGCGACGAAGGAATAGGTTTTCGATCTGCGGGTTCACGGGCAATCACTCGATCTTCCTGGGCAGGGCTTCCACGTCGTTTTCGCGCGTCCTCGCACGCAGGCCGCGCGCGGTTTCCCGTGCTGTTCTCATCGCGCTGCCGCTCTCGATCGTTGCCATATCCGGATCGTCCAAGAGGCCGGCCGTATAGCGCCACAGCGACTCGCGGCCGGCCCGGTCCATGCTCAACGAATCCAGGATGCGCCGGCCTTCCTCCACGCGGCGTTGCGCCTCGCGCATGGCGTAGGCCACGCCCCCGGCCCGCACGATGATGTCCCGGGCTGCCCTCAGATCCTGGAGCGACCGCTTGCCGCCGTCCACGGCATTGGCCAAGCGGGTCCGGTCCCCCCGGGAGGCGTGGTTGAAAGCATACCAGAGCGGCAGCGTCCGCGTGCCGTCGCGGAGGTCGGCGAATGCGTTCCGGCCGTGCCCGTTTGTCAGCTCCGCGAGGTCGTCCTGAATTTGATACGCCAGTCCGAGGGACAGGCCGTAGCGGAACAGGGCGTCGCGGTCGGACGCGGGCGCGCCGCCCATCAACGCGCCGGTGGCCAATGGGCAGGCAAAGCTGTAATAGGCGGTTTTCAACTGGCAGGTCTCGGCGATCCTCCGCGCGGTCAGGCGGCCCAGCGGCTCGGCCGTCTCCAAAAGTTCCTTCAGCTGGCCGCACGCCGTGCAGACGGCGTACTGGGTGAGGCAGTCCAAGGCCGCGAGCTTTCGCTCCGCCGTTACGTCCGCGGAGAGAAACAGCCTGACGCCCAGCGCGTACATGAGGTCGCCCGCAACCATGGCCATGTTCTCGCCCGTGAACTTGAGGCCCGAGTGACCGTTCCGCTTCCTCCCAAGCACGATGTGCAGCGCGGGTCCGCGCCGGCGCTCCTTGGAGTGGTCAATGATGTCGTCGTGGATCAGCGCGAAATCGTGCAGCAACTCGAGCCCGACGGCGGAACGATACACGTGCGGCGCGGGCCGGGCGGCGTAGCTCAAGTAACTCAGAACGAACAGCGCGGGCCGCAACCGCTTCCCCTTGCGGAGCAGGAACGCGGCGATGGCGTTCCGGTAGCGAGCCGGAAGAGCGGAGAAAGGCGGCGCGGCAAACTCCCGCGTCACGGTCCGGAGTTCGCGTTCGATATGCCTCGATACTCTGTCGAGAGTGACCATGCCGCAACCCCGCCGCACCTCGCCTCATGATGACTGGGAGGCCGCTTGTACCTCGATCGTCGCTTGGATACCGGCAATGGAGCCTAAGACTCCAACCGTCACCGGACAGTGTGAACCATAGCGGAATCGGTGCACATAGGGGAAGGCTGAAAACACGCGTCTAAATTCCTGATGCGAATCCCGAACGATGCCCCGCCTCGAGGACGCACCTCGTGATCGTCGCGCGCGAGGCGGGCTTTGGGTTGGGTTCCGGCTGGCTGCCGGCCGGCTCATTGCTGCCACAGCCGCGTCTCGTACGCTTCACGGTTCATGGCTCCGCACGGTGCGGCGGTATTGCGCTGACGTGAGCTTCGTCCAGGCGCTGCATTCTTACTGGTAAGATACCCGGAAAGGACGCGATGGCCATGAATACGGCGGCACCCGCGCGGATGTCGTCGAAGTCAGGAAGTGATCCCGGAGGAAGTGCGCGATAGCCTGGGGCTGGAATCTTGCTCGACCTCGGTAGCGGCGGCGGCCACAATGCGGCCCATCTCAAGTCAACGCTCGCCTGCGCTGCACGAGATTACGGGCAAACGCCGGGATCGCGTTTACGCCTATCAGGCGTACCTCCAGGTGCTCGCCCATGACACGGACTGAGATCATCCCTTCGCTTCCACGTCAGCCCCGGCCTCGCTCCCTTTTTATGGTCTTGCCCCGGAATCCGTCCCGCCTTTTTGCCCGGGAAGCGGGAAGCAGGCCGGCGGCCTGCCGGCCGCCACCGTGAGCCCCGCCATTCGCCGCTGCAACCCGCGAGCCGTTGAAGACGGTCGCCTGCACACCCATGCAGGCGC
>CAZUYI010000094.1:0-1265 GCA_964624095.1 uncultured Verrucomicrobiota bacterium
GCTGCCAGCAGGCTTCGATCGAGCCCAGTTCTTCGAACCAGACCACGTCGCGGATGCGCACGGCGTCGAGCAGCAGGTTCGGCGCCACGTACGGCGGGGTCAGGTGCACGCAGCGGCAGGCCTTCATGGCGCGGGCGGTGTCCGGCCCCATGGTGGTTTTGCCGACGATGGCCTTGAGCTTCCAGGTTTCGACCGAGCGCGGCCCCCACTTCTCGAAGCGGATGCTCGAGGTGGGCGTGAACGCCACCAGCTTCCAGCCTCCGGCCTCGCGGACCACGATCGGCCCCACGTGGATCAGGACGTTCCGCGTCGCCGGGTCGAATGGCAGCGGGCGTCCTTCGTCGAACACGGCGCGCTGCAGGCGCGAGCGGCAGGTGAAGGCCGGGCCGGACAGGTACACCTCGTCGCCCAGGGCCAGCCGGGTAACGTCCTCCTCCCGCAGGGGACTCTGAAGCTCGTGCACAGCCATGAATCAGATCCTTCCCCCGAACCAGCCGGGATCGTCGGGCGCCTCGACGGAGCCATCGTTTCCGCGGATGACGCGAGTGCAGCGCCGGACGATCCAGCAGTTGCTGCTGGTAGACACGGCGATGCCGGCGATGTGGGTGTAGGCGTACTCGACGTGCACCGCCATCACCGAGATGTCGCCGCCCGCCCCCATGGCGCCGATGCCCAGCGCGTTGAGCGCCCGGGTGAGCCGCTCCTCGAGGGACGCGATCGCCGGGTCCGGGTGCCTCGAGCCGACGAGCCGCAGGCAGGCCGCCTGCTTCGCGAGGTTGGCCGCCACGTTGGCCGTGCCTCCGATGCCGATGCCCAGGATCGAGGGCGGGCAGATGGCCCCGGCGCGCGTCGAAGCGATGTAGGCGTCCACGACGAATTTCTGGATGCCGGCCAGGCCGTCGGCAAACGCGACCATCCGGGACCGCGCCCCGCCGAAGCACTCCGAGCCGCCTCCCTTGGCCACGTAGGTGACCTTGAGATCGACGCCCGGCGCGAACCGGTAGGTAAAGTCCGGGATGTTCATGCCCACGTTGGTGCCCGGGTCCTGGCCGGTCAGCGGATGTTTCATGGTACTGCGCAGAAAGCCTTCGCGCGTGGCGCGGGCCACGGCGCGCCGGGCCGCCTCCTCGAAGGCCAGGAGCCCGCCTTCGATCCGGGCCTCGTTGCCCACGGTGACGAAAAACATCGGCCAGCCGGTGTCGGGACAGGTCGGTGTGCGCCGGGCTTCCGAGAGGTCTATACTGTGGAGGGTCCTCTCGAAGGCC
>CAZUYI010000094.1:1275-6440 GCA_964624095.1 uncultured Verrucomicrobiota bacterium
AATATATCTCCCGCCGCCTTAAATACGTCGGCGAAAAAATTGACCGTCTGGGCGGCATCATCAAATGTTGCCTGGAGTGGGTTAACGCTCTTCAGATATCCGATGGCCTCCCGGAAAAAAGCCCTTACGTCCGGCGGCAGCCGGGTCGCGCCGGTGGTGACAACGTCGTACAGCACGGGTTCGAGCCGGGCGCCCGGGATCATGCGGGATTCGGCGGGGCCGGCAAGCCCGCGCCCGCCGGTGCGCGGCCCCGACTCCGGGATGTCCAGGTCGGCGAGCGGGCCATGCTGCTGGCAGCCGTAAATGTCGTCGTCGGCCAGGTCCCCGCTCGCGTGCCGGCGCGGCAGCGTGATCTTGATGGCCTGCACCACGGCATAGGGAATGACGGCCACCTGGTCGGCCGGGACGCCGTACAGGGCGGCAATCCGCGCGGGCGCCAGCGCCTCCGAGCGCGCGACGCGCTCGAACACGTCGCGCCGCTCGAAGAGCAGGTCGAACGTCACGTACAGCGGTCCGGCATTCTTGCTGCGCAGCACGGCGGCCAGGTCCGCGAGCCGGCTCATGAGCGGCCTCCCACGCCCAGCACCTCGAGCGAGGCGGTTTCTTCGAGGTCGTCCGCTTCGGCCAGGTGATAGAGGCTGAACGTGTACACCGGGCCGGCCGACAGGTCGGAGGGCGAATAGAGAAACGCGACATTGCCGGCGGTGGCCTGGCGGCCCGGGTAATCCACGTGCAGCAGGCGGGACCGGGCCAGCGCGCAGAGCGTGTCGGCCATGGCCTGGGACTCGGCCACCACCTCGAGGACCAGGCCGGCCGCGTGGCCCGGCCGCGGCGCGCCGGGCGCCGGCGCGCCGCCAAAGAGGCGCAGGGCGAGCCGGTAGCGGTCGGCCGCGATGCCGGGCGGGCGGGTCGCCTCCACGAACTGGCGTACATCCGCTTCGATGAAATCTAGACGCTGGACGGTCCGCGGATCGTTGATCCCGGCCACGGACAGCGTGCGGAACCCGGCCCGGCGCGCCCCCTCGAGTTTGAGGGTCTTGACCGAGGCCGGCACGAACCGGCTGCCGGTGACCCGCACGGCGCGGTCGGTGACCTGCTCGTAGCAGGCCTGTTCGAGGTCCACGCGGCCGCCGGGCTCGTAAAAGCCATGCGGGCTCGCCTGCTCGTACAGCGAGTGTGCGGCGACCTTTTCGACCGTGCAGCGCCGCGTTGGGCTGGCCGGCTCGACCACGAAGCCGCCCGGCTCCATGACGGCCGTCAGCACGTCGGCCGCGCTCTGCGGCGCGGCTGCCAGGCAGCCGCATTCCAGGATCTTGCCCATGTGGAAGGCCGGGCCGGGCTCGAAGCCCGCCCGGATGGCGGGCGCCGCGAAAATGGCGGTATCGCAGGCGCGCCCGGCAAGGATCACGTCGGCGCCCGTCTCCAGCGCGCGGAGGAACGGCTCGACGCCCACCTGGCTCACGATGCGGACGCTCTCGTCAATGGCCTCGGCCGTGGTCGGCACGTGCGGGCCCAGGGCGCGGAGCCGGCCGGCGCGCCGCTTGGCATGGACATACTCCCGGCTGACCTCGGTGCGGATCACCGCCATCCGGAACGACAGGTGTTGCTCGCGGGCCAGCTCGCCGACAATCTCGCACAGCCAGTCCACGTGCACGTTGCCGCCCGCTCCGCCCGCCGAGCCGATCACGAGCGGCGCCCGGTGCCGGAGCGCCAGCGGCAGCGCCAGCGCCAAGTCGCGCTTCACCGCCGCGCGGTTGGTGAACGACGTGCCGTGGCCGAGATAATGGGGGCCCGGATCCGTAGACCCGGCGTCCACGCCGACGACGTCCGGCGGCGTGGGCGAAAAGGCGCGTTCCAGGCTCTCGGCCGGGTAGCCGTATCCGAGCAATCCGTTTAAGGCCACAATCCGCACGTCACCTCCCGGGCGCCCGAGCCTGTCGCATCGGGGGCGAAGCATGGCACAGCCGGCGGGACTCGTCAAGGCCCGCACGCGCCTTTCGCCCCTGGATCGAGCCGGCCCGCACGTGCACCCACGGAGGATGGTTTGACTGTGCGGCGCCCCATGCACGGGTTCCTGCGCACGCGGCGCAGCGAACGCTTAGCCCGCCCATACGTCCTCGGAACACGTCGCGCATGTGCACCAAGACCATCCGGTTCGCGCCAGCGCGAGTGTCATTATTTTTGCCGATCGGCAACATTAATGATACGGGAAAACGCCTGCACCATGCTTGCCGGGACTTCCACCGAACGAGACTCGCCGCGGGATACCCCGACTACACGGGCGGAACAATGGAGAGCCGGGCCCCGATGCATAAGCCTCCAATCCTTGGAGTCCGTGATACAAAAGGCTTCGCCACGGAGCCTACGGAACCGACGGCCGTGTGCCGTCGGGTATCCGTTTTCCGGCGTCCGCATCCTCTTCATCCCCTTTGTGTCACCGGGTCATGGCCTGCCCTTGCGTTCCCGCGCGTCGGTGGTGGTGTGGCGGTCCGGCGGGGAACCCGCTGTCCCTGCCATTGACCTCGCAATCGTTGTGATTCCTGCGCCTTCGGCTGGATGCATGGAAGCGGGATTCGATTCCGATACCGATCCCGAGCAGACCTACACGCCGGGGCCGGCGGCTTCCGGGATTGCGCAGCATCGCCGAAAGCCCATCGCGGTCATTCTGACCGGGCGCGAGAATGGGATTGACCCAGCCGCCCGATTTGGCTACAACGACTCGAACGCAGCCACAGGCAACCTGCCGGTACAACGCGAAGGGGGTGTAACACATCGTGGTTGAAGTGAAACTGAAGCGGGGCGAAAACGTTGACAAGGCCTTGCGGCGCTTGAAGAAGAAGATGGACAAGGAAGGCACGATGCGGGAAATCCGCAACCATCGCTACTTTGACAAGCCGAGCGATCGGCGCCGCAAGAAACGGGCGCGCGCACGGACGCGCTGAGCGGACGGCAGGACTGTCGGCGAACGCTCCCCGCCGGTGGGAGCGTTCGCGTTCCGAGGGGCCGCATGAAAGCGCTGATTTCCGGGATTACGGGCCAGGACGGATCCTACCTGGCCGACTTCCTGCTCGACAAAGGCTACGAGGTTGTCGGCATGGTGCGGCGCTCCAGCACGGAGAATTTCGAGCGCATCGCCCACCTGCGGGACCGGGTCGCGCTGCGGCAGGCGGACCTGCTCGACCAGCTCTCGCTGATCAAGCTGCTCGAGGAGGTCCAGCCGGACGAAGTCTACAACCTGGCGGCGATGTCGTTTGTGCCGACGTCCTGGTCGCAGCCCATCCTGACGGGCGAGTTCACGGCACTCGGCGTGGCGCGCATGCTCGAGGCCGTGCGGCTGACCTGCCCCAAGGCCCGCTTTTACCAGGCCTCCAGCAGCGAGATGTTCGGCAAGGTGCGCGAGGTGCCGCAGACCGAGCGGACCCCCTTCCACCCGCGGAGCCCCTACGGCGCGGCCAAGGCCTATGGCCATTACATCACGGTCAATTACCGGGAAAGCTACGGCCTGTATGCCGTGTCCGGCATCCTGTTCAACCACGAGAGCCCGCGGCGCGGACTGGAGTTCGTCACGCGCAAGATCAGCGACGGCGCCGCCCGGATTGCCCGCGGATTGGCATCCGAGTTGCGCCTGGGCAACCTGGACGCCGAGCGCGACTGGGGGTTTGCCGGCGATTACGTGCGCGCCATGTGGATGATGCTGCAGCAGCCGGCGCCGGACGATTACGTGATTGCCACCGGGATCGCGCACTCGGTGCGGGACTTCGTCGAGCGCGCGTTTGCGCGCGTGAACCTCGAGTGGCGGCGGCACGTCGTGCGGGCGCCCGAGCACATGCGCCCGGCCGAAGTGGACCACCTGCTGGGCTGCAGCGACAAGGCGCGCCGCGCGTTCGGCTGGGAGCCGACGGTGGATTTCAACGGGCTCGTGGACATGATGGTGGACGCCGACCTGGCGCGGCTGCCGGCCGGTTGAGCCGGGCGGCCTCGCGAGGCGGCCATTCCGCCTGGATGTCTTTTTCCGGGGCGCTCCTCCCATGCGCACGTTCGTGACAGGCGCCTGCGGCTTCGCGGGCCGGCACCTGGCCCGGGTGCTGCGCGCGGCGGGGCACGCGGTTGCCGCCTACGACGCCCGGGCTCCGGCCGACGCGGCCGAGACGTTCGACGCCTTCCACGCCGGCGACATCCGCGACCGGCCCGCCCTCGAGGCAGCCGTCGCCGCGGCGCGCCCCGAGGCCTGTGTCCATCTCTGCGCGCGCACCTTCGTGCCGGACAGCTGGCTCGATCCGGACGCCATGGTGTCGGTCAACCTGCAGGGCACGCTGGCGCTCCTGGACGTGTTCCGGCGCCGGGCGCCGGAGGCGCGCATCCTGGTGGTCAGCTCGGCCGAGGTCTACGGGTCCGGTCCGCGCCCGCGCCCGGTGCGCGAGGACGATGGGCTGGCGCCTGACAATCCCTACGCCATTTCCAAGGCCGCCGCCGACCTCATGGCCCTGTCATTCGCCCGGCATACCGGCGCGCGCGTGATGACCGCGCGGCCCGGCAACCATATCGGGCCGGGTCAGCGCGGGCCGTTTGCCGTGGCGTCCTTTGCCGCCCAGCTGGCGGCGATCCGGCGCGGCGAAGCCCCGCCGGTCCTGCGGGTGGGCAACCTGGACTGCCGGCGCGATTTCACCGACGTGCGCGACGTGGTCCGCGCCTACCGCCTGCTCGTCGAGCGCGGCGTGCCGGGCAACGCCTATAACGTGGGGTCGCGCCGCCCGGTCAGCATCCGGTCGGTTCTCGATGCGCTCTGCGAGGCCGCCGGGCTCCGGCCCGCGATCGAGCCGGATCCGGCGCGGTTCCGGCCGGCGTCGGACCGGCCTGTGTTGGACACGACCCGGATCGAAACGGATGTCGGCTGGGTGCCCGACCTGTCCCTGCCGGTCACGCTGCGGGACATCATGGCCGATGCCCTCGGCGACACCGGGCCACGCTCCTGACGATGAAGCGCGTCGTACACAGGCTCTGGGGGCCCGCCCGGCTGCTGGCCGCGGCGGGAATCCTGGCGTTCCTGGGGGCCCGCACGGATGTGCACGGGCTGGCGGCGGTTGTCCGCAACAGCCTCGCCGAGTGGCCCTGGCTGCTGGCCGCCGCGGCGGCCTGTTTCGCCGGCCTGAGCTTCGGGATCGCGC
>CAZUYI010000094.1:6450-8568 GCA_964624095.1 uncultured Verrucomicrobiota bacterium
GAGCGGACTGCGCCTGTCCTGGCCGCGCGTCTTCTGCGTCTTTTACATCGGGCAGTTCTTCAATGCCTTCATGTTCGGGGCGACGGGCGGGGATGTGGCCCGCGCCTTCTACGCCGCCCGCGAGACGCCCCACCGCAAGACCGAGGCGGTGGCCAGCGTGCTGATTGACCGCACGATCGGCCTGCTCGTGCTCAACGTCATGGCCCTGGTCATGATCGTCGCGCGGGCCGACGTGTTCGTGCGGCACCTGGTGACCCACCTGCCGGTCCTGGCCATGATCGGCATGAACGGGGTGGCGGTGCTCGGCATCCTGGCGCTGTTTCAAACCGACCGGATCGCCCGCTGGCCGATCGTGCGCCGGGTGGTCCGGCATGCCACGCTCGGGCCGGTGGTCCGGCGCACGCTCGTCTCGGTGCTACTGTACCGACGCCAGACGGGAATCCTGACGGCAACCCTGCTGCTCTCGCTCGGGAACCACCTGCTCACGGTGCTGCAATGCTATTGCCTGGGCCGGGCCCTGCACATGGCGCTCGGCGTGGCGGGGCACCTGACCGTTGTGCCACTGATCATCTCCCTGGCCGCGCTGCCCATTACGCCGGGCGGGCTGGGCATCCGCGAGGGGCTGGCCGTGGCGTTGTACGGCGCGCTGGGCGTGCCGGACACCCAGGCGCTGCCGCTTTCCCTGATGGTCTTCGCGATCTCGCTGGTGTGGAGCCTGATGGGCGGGCTGGTTTTCCTGGGCTATAGCGCGGGGACCGGGCGGGATCCTCAGGCGGCCTTACGCCAGATCCGCGAAGAGGCGTCGCGCGCTGAGGGCGAGATCGGGATCCCGGGCTCCCATGAATAGCACGACGTCGCCCGGCCTCAGTTCGCCCCGCAACCGCGCCCGCAGCGACGCGTGCGAGGCAGCCACGCCGGCGGATACGCCGGCCTTGCGCAGCGCCGCCGCCAGGACGCCCGAAGTCACGTCGCGGCGGACCCGGCCGCCCGCGTAATAGACCGGCAGCAGCCAGACCCGGTCCTCCGGCCGCGCCAGGCCGGCCAGGGTGTGCGCCAGTTCCTGCCACATCAGCTTCAGCGGCGCAAATCCGTGCGGACGCCATACGGCCACGACCCGGCGGTGCCCGGGTGCCGCCGCCTGCCAGGCGGCGGCGATCTTGGCCGGGTTGTGGGCATAGTCGTCAATGATGGTGATGCCGCGCCGGCTGCCGACCCGCTCCAGGCGCCGCTCGATGCCGCGGAAGCCGCGCAACGCCGCCGCAATGGCCGCCGTCGGATAGCCCATCCGCTCGCAGAGCCGGATGCAGTGCAGCGCGTTGTCCAGGTTGTGGCGGCCCGTGAGCCGCAGCCGGAACCGCGCGCCGCGGTACTCGAACTGCAGCGCGCCGCCGCCCGGTCCCGTCGGCGTCGGGCGGGCCGATGCGCCGGGCTCCGGTTCGAATCCGCCCACGCCCACCACGCCGCGCCGGACCTGGCCGGCAAACCGGCGGAACAGCCGGGCCGCCTCCTCCCGCGGGAAATGGTCGCTGGACACGTTCGTGATCACGGCCCAATCCGGGTGGAACCGGAGCAGCGACCGGTCGCTCTCGTCCGCCTCGACCACCCACAGGGCCGAGCGCCCGATGCGCACGTTGCCGATCGCGCGCCGGGTTTTCCAGTTCAGAACTGCGCCCCCGTTCACCACGGTCGGGTCGGCGCCCAGTTGCGACAGCGTCCAGCCGATCATGCCCGTGACGGTCGTCTTGCCGGCGGTCCCGGTCACGGCCACCGAGACGCCGGCGTTGGACCAAGCCGCCAGCAGCTCGGCGCGGTGAATCACGCGCACGCCGAGCCGAGCCGCGGCGGCCAACTCGGGATTGTCCGGCTCGATGGCGGAACTCACCACGACGCCCGTCAGCCCGCGGTGCACCGCGCGGCCGTCCTGCGCCGCGAGCCGCACGCCGGCGCGCTCGAGCGTGGCCAGGACCTCGAGCGGCCGGCCGGCGTCGAGGTGCCGGTCGGATCCGCTCACCGCGGCGCCGCGCGCCAGCGCCACCTGGGCCAGGGCATTCATGCCCACGCCCGCCACGCCCACGAAGTGGTAGGATTCCGGCGCCGCCGCGGGCGCGCGGAGGGATC
>CAZUYI010000095.1:0-8552 GCA_964624095.1 uncultured Verrucomicrobiota bacterium
ACGTGCAGATCGGCGAGCCGGAGCCGGGCTTTCCGCTGAAAGCGGACGTGTTCTATAAGACCCAGCGGCCGGCGACGCCCCGCCCGGCGATTATCTTCCTGCACGACTGGGCCGGAGGCCGGAATCCCCCGCGGGCGGGCGACCGCCAGGGCTCGTACATGGCGCTGGTCCACGACTGGGTGTTCGTGTCGCTGTTCTATCGCCCGCCGGGCATGGGGTACCCGGCGCCCGCCGCGCTCAAGGACGTCCGGACCTGCGCGCGGTGGCTGCGCTCGAAGGCCGGCGAGTACGCGATCATGACCAACGGTATCGTGGCCATGGGCAGCTCTGCGGGCACGCTCTGGGCCTTCCTGGCCGCGGCGGCGAACGGGACGACCGGGCATGACGACGCATGCGGGTACCCGGAGTACAGTGGCGACATCAACCTGGTGGTGCTCGTGGGCGCCATGGCGGACCTCGCGGACCGGCACGACGGGGGCATTGCCCGGACGATCGCGGGGGCGCCGTACGAGGAGGCGCCGGAGACATACCGGTGCTACTCGGTGCGCGCGAACGTGCGGCCCGGGTTGCCGCCGACGTTCATGGTGCAGGGGGAAAAGGACAATGCCGATTTCATGATCGCCTGGCGCGACCAACTGCGAAACGCGGGGAATGGCGCGGAACTGGCGGTCTGGCCGGGCGTCGGGCACGGCGACGGCCCGTTTCTCGAGACCTTGCGGCTGGCGGCGGACTTCATTCACGGACGCCTGCTGTCGGGCGCCCGCTGGCCGTAGGGCGGCGACGGACCCGGCCCGCGCGCGCCATGCGCGCTTGCGCCCGCCGGCCGTCGTGTTATGATTCGCGGAAGGAGGGAGGAAGCATGAAACCGATTTTCGGACGGATGGCGGGGCGCGCGGCGGCCGCGGCGGCCGCGTGCAGCCTGGCGGCGGGCGCGGTGGCCGGCCCGGACACAGCAACCCAGAGCGAGGAGGCAACGGTGAGCAACCTGGTATTTGAAAAAGTCAGCGACGAGCAGTTCCTTCATTTCCTAAAAACCGACGTGCGGAAGGCCGTATGCAAAGTGCCGCAGTCGGTGACGGCGCTGGATCACGTGCAGATCGGCGAGCCGGAGCCGGGCTTTCCGCTGAAAGCGGACGTGTTCTACAAGACCAAGCGGCCGGAGACGCCCCGCCCGGCGATTATCTTCCTGCACGACTGGGCCAGCGGTCGGAATCCCGCGCGGGCGGGCGAACGTCAGGGCTCGTACATGGCGCTGGTCCACGACTGGGTCTTCGTGTCGCTGTTCTATCGCCCGCCGGGCATGGGGTACCGGGCGCCCGCCGCGCTCAAGGACGTCCGGACGTGCGCGCGGTGGCTGCGCTCGAAGGCCGACGAGTACGCCATCATGACCAACGGCATCGTGGCCATGGGCAGCTCGGCCGGGACACTCTGGGCCTTCCTGGCCGCGGCGGCGAACGGGACGACCGAGCATGACGACGCGTGCGGGTTCCCGGAGTACAGCGGCGACATCAACCTGGTGGTGCTCCTGTCGGCCATGGCGGACATCGACGACAAACGCGACTGGGGCATTGCCCGGACGATCGTGGGGGCGCCGTACGAGGAGGCCCCGGAGACATACCGGCGCTACTCGGTGCGCGCGAGCGTGCGGCCGGGCCTGCCGCCGACGTTCATGGCGCAGGGGGAAAAGGACAATTCCGACTTCATGATCGCCTGGCGCGATCACTTGCGACAGGCGGGGAATGACGCGGAACTGGCGATCTGGCCGGGTGCCGGGCACGGCGGCGGGCCGTTCCCCGTGAAACTGCGGCTGGCGGCAGACTTCATTTACGGACGCCTGCTGTCGAGCGCCCGCTGGCCGTAGGGCGGCGGCAGGCCCCGGTCCGCGCGCGCGGTCTGTGGGGATGCGCCCGCCGGCCATTGTGCTGTGATTCGCGGCATGAGGGAGGAACACATGAAACCGGTTTTCGGACGGATGGCGGGGCGTGCGGCACGCGCGGCGGCCGCGTGCAGCCTGGCGGCGGGCGCGATGGCCGGCCCTGACACGGCGCCCCAGCGCGAGGAGGCCACGGCGAGTAACATGGCATTTGAAAAAGTCAGCGACGAGCAGTTCCTTCATCTCCTGAAAACCGATGTCCGGCAGGCCGTATGCATGGTGCCGCAGTCGGTGACGGTGCTGGATCACGTGCAGATCGGCGAGCCGGAGCCGGGCTTTCCGCTGAAAGCGGACGTGTTCTATAAGACCCAGCGGCCGGCGACGCCCCGCCCGGCGATTATCTTCCTGCACGACTGGGCCGGAGGCCGGAATCCCCCGCGGGCGGGCGACCGCCAGGGCTCGTACATGGCGCTGGTCCACGACTGGGTGTTCGTGTCGCTGTTCTATCGCCCGCCGGGCATGGGGTACCCGGCGCCCGCCGCGCTCAAGGACGTCCGGACCTGCGCGCGGTGGCTGCGCTCGAAGGCCGACGAGTACGCCATCATGACCAACGGCATCGTGGCCATGGGCAGCTCGGCCGGGACACTCTGGGCCTTCCTGGCCGCGGCGGCGAACGGGACGACCGAGCATGACGACGCGTGCGGGTACCCGGAGTACAGCGGCGATATCAACCTGGTGGTGCTCCTGTCGGCCATGGCGGATCTCGCGGACATGCGTAAGGGAGCGATTGGCAGGACCATCGTCGGCGCGTTGTACGAACAGGCGCCGGAAACATACCGGCGCTATTCGGTGAGCGCGAACGTGCGGCCCGGGCTGCCCCCGACCTTCATGGCGCAGGGGGAAAAGGACAATTCCGACTTCATGATCGCCTGGCGCGACCGGCTGCGCGCCAGCGGCAATGACGCCCAGCTGGTCATCTGGCCGGGCGCCGGGCACGGCGGCGGGCCGCTTCCCGCGAAACTGCGACTGGTGGCGGACTTCGTTCACGCACGCCTGCTGTCGGGCGCCCGCTGGCCGTAGGGCAGCTGCGGACCCGGCATTCCGCGGTCAGGGCCGCCGATGAAACACGGATTCTTCAGGCTGGCAGTCGGAGTGGCGGCGGCGGGCGCGGCTACAGCGGGAGCGGGGGCCCAGGTGAGGCAGGCGTGGGCGGCATCCGGCTCGGCGCTGGCGCCCATCGTAATCCCGGCGGATCCCCTGCCGGCCGAGGCCTTTGCGGCGGACGAGTTGCAGAAATACCTGAATGCCGTCACGTCGGCCGGCTTCGAGATCCGGCGCGGCCTGGCGGAGCGCCCGCCCAAGGCCATTGTCCTGGCCGTCCTCAACCGCCCGGCAGTCGCGGCGGCGCTGCCGGCCGGGCTGGACGAGGGCATCCGGGCGGACGGCTATCGCTGGAAGAGCGAAGCCGAGTCGCTCTATATCGTCGCCCGCAACCCGTTCGGCGTGGTGTTCGGCGTGTACGAATACCTGCGCACACACGCGGGCGCCGTGTTCCTGGAATACGCGGCGTGGGGCGAGGAAGTCCCGCCCGCCGCCAAGGCCGCCCACGCCGAGTTGGCCCACGAGCCCCTGGATCACCTGCGGAATCCGCGCCTGGCGTTGCGCGGGATGCGCGGCTGGTCGCTCCAGCGCATCGACTGGATGGCGAAGAACGGCTTCAATTGCGTCGAGGGCCGGTCCTTCCGGCCGATCTTGCCGGAACTGGAAAAGCGGGGCATGCAGTTCGAGGCCGGCCCCCATACCTTCGGGAACCTGCTGCCCCGCGACACGATCAAGGAACACCTTGACTATTACGCCTTGATCCAGGGGCAGCGGGGCGTGACGGGCGCCCAACTGGGCTGGTGCCTCTCGAATCCCGATCTCCAGCAGTCGGTCGCCCGGGCGCTGACCCGTTGGGCCGATGAAAGTCCGCCCGACGTCGTGCCGTCCCTGGGCCTGATGCCCGGGGATGGAAAAGCGCCGCTCTGCGAGTGCGAACGCTGCCGCGCCTGGATCGAAGGAGCGGGCGCTACAAACGGAAAAGCCTACGCGTATCTGCAGTTCGTCAACGACATCGCCGGGCGGGTCCGGGAGGCGCACCCGGAGCGCCATGTCTCGATGCTCGCCTACGGCGACTTGATCGACCCGCCCGCGTCGCTGCGTCCGGGGCCGCAGGTGCGGGTGCTGGTCTGTCCCTGGGGCCGCTGCGCCCGGCATGCGCTGCATGACGCAGGCTGCCCGAGAAACAAGGCGATATACAATCCGCTCAAGGTATGGCTGGACATCACGCCGGGCCAATGGGTGTACCTCTACGAGTATTACATGGGGATGAGCACCTGGGACGCGTTGCCGTATCCCACGCTCACCAGCCTGTTCGCCGAGTGGAGCGACCTGGCGGCGCGGGGCGTCAAGGGGGCCATCGTGCAGTGCGGCGCAGGCAACCACGGGACCTATGGGATCAATTTCGCGGCCTTTGCCCGGCTGGCGTGGGAGCCGGCGCCCACGCTGGACGAATACCTCGCCGAGTATTGCGCGGCGCTTTACGGCGAGGCGGCCGGCCCCGCGGCAGCCGTCTTCCGGCTCTGGGAAGAGGCCGTCCAGGCGACGGACCACATCGAGCCCGTGGCCCGTACCTGCGCGCACCGGATCTTTACCCCCGCCATCCTCGAGCGCTGGGACCAGTTACTGGCCGAGGCGCGCGCCTGCGCCCGAACCGACCGGGTGCGCTGGCGGCTCGAGCGGCTCGACGTGATCCGCCGCTATACGGCCTGGGTGGTCCGGGTGACGGAGCAACGCGCCGCTCCCTCGACCCCGGAGGCGGCGGCCGAGGGGCGGCGGCTGATCGAGGCGCTGGCCCGGTTCTCCGAGGAAACCGTTGATCCCCAACCCGACCTGCTCGGGGTCGGCGGCACCCCGCTGGCCGACATGTGGCGCAAACGCCTGGTAGGGAACTCGGCGTGGGTTCCCCAGGCACAGGCCGAGCCGTAACTATTTGTGTTGCGTGCCAGGAGTATCCGTACGCGGTTGTCTGACGCCCGGAGAGAGACAGGGTCCAAAATCCCCGGCGGGGCTGCGGGCGGCCTCCCGGATTTTTTCGCTTTTTTTCGCTTTTTTTTGTTGCATCTTTCGGGCAAACCAATCACTTTGTGCCCGCATAGGCATGCAAGCATGTCGATAACGCTTTCCGACTCATTAGCGCCATCCGGAACAACCGGAGGATTCACCACAGGGAGACCCCATGAAACGCGTCGCAGGCGGGCTGGCGATTGGACTGGCGGCAATGTTCGTGTCGGCGGCATTCGCAGCCAATGTTGTTCCCTGGAGCGACGATTTTGAATCGTATACGAATGGAACACCGCTGGTGGACGGAACGAACGGGTGGTACGGATCGTCCCCGCTCATCGTCGTGCAGTCCGGCGTGGCCATGGCGGGCCAGGCGGCCCGGATCCCGACGGATTGCACGCTGTCCAATCCCTTCGACGAGGCCGGCACCGACACCAATGTCTACGTCATCATGGACCTGCGTCCTGCCCGGTATGCCGGCAGCGTCGCGCCGGTGGTGGACACGAATGCCGCGGTCTTGTTTTACGTGAACAGCAACGGCTACCTCGTGGTTCACAACGGGCCCCCGTCGCCGACCCCCGAGAGCTCCGCCAACTGGATTACTCTAGACACCGATTACATGGGAAACCCGGTAACCCCGATTGCGGTTGACACCTGGGTCAATATCGCCGTGGTGCAGGATTACACGGCCGCCCAGTGGGCCATCGCCGTCAACAGCGAACTGCTGACCAACGGGCTGGGATTCGTGGATTCGTCCGTGACCAATTTCACCGGATTTGATGTGTATAACGGCGCGACCACCTCCTTCCTGGACAATGTCATCGTGTCGGCCGAGGCGCCGGCCGTGGGCGGCGGCATCGGGCTGAGTACGTCGGCCCTCGACTACGTCGCCACGTACGGCGGCGCCTCGCCCGCGGACCAGACGCTCGCCCTGTTGAACGTGGGCAATGCCGGCTATGCCTACAGCAACCTGGTCGTGTACGGCGCGGGCGCCGGCTGGCTGACCGTCTCCCCCGACGCCGGCGCGCTCGGTGTCGCCGGCAGCCAGGTTCTGACCGGATCGGTCAACAGCGCCGGCCTGAACGCGGGCGTCTACACGGCCACAAACGTCGTCCTGTCGCCCGATGCCACCAACAGTCCCCAGGTCTTCACGGTAACGCTGACGGTCAACAAGGCGACCCAGACCATTACATTCCCGAATCCGGGCGACCAGGTCACCAACAATGTCGTGGTCCTGAGCGCCTCGGCGGATTCCGGCTTGCCCGTCAGTTTCGACGTGGGCGGCGGGCCCGCCGTGATCTCGACGAATGGCACGACCAACGTGACCTTTACGGGGACGGGCACGGTCAGCCTCGTGGCGTCGCAACCGGGCGACACCAACTGGTACCCGGCGCCCAGCATCACCAACTGGTTCGATGTCACCGCGGCCGCGAAATCCAACCAGACGATCACCTTCCCGCCCATTCCCGACCAGGTGACCACCAGCGTCGTGGTCCTCTCGGCTTCGGCGTCGTCCGGCCTGCCGGTCGGGTTCGGCGTGGACAGCGGGCCCGGCGTGATCAGCACCAACGGGACCACCAACCTGACTTTTAACGGTGTCGGCTCGGTCGTCGTGCGGGCCACCCAGCCAGGCAACTTCGAGTGGAACCCGGCGCCCGACGTGCTCGCGACGGTCACGGTCGCCAAGGCCGACCAGGCGCCCCTGATCTTCACGCCGGCCAGTCCGCAGACCTACAACACGACCAACGCGCTCTCGGCGTCCGGCGGCTCGGGGACCGGCGCGCTGTCCTACGCGGCCCCGGACGGCCCTGGCCTGATCGTCGGCGACACGAACCTGAAAATCACCTCGGGCGTGGGCACGGTTGTTGTCGTGGCCACCAAGTCCGCCGATGACCTCTACAACGCGCAGTCGGTTACCGCCGACGTCGTGGCCGCCAAGGCCGGCCAGTCCATCACCTTCCCGGCCATCCCGGCGCAGGTGACCACGAACGTCGTGGCGCTGAACGCCTCGGCCGGCTCCGGCCTGCCCGTCGCCTACGGCATCGCCGGCGGGCCCGGCACGATTAGCACCAACGGCACGACCAACCTTTCATTCACCGGCGAGGGCACGGTGTACGTCGTGGCCGGCCAGCCGGGCGACGACAACTGGAGCGCGGCGTCAAGCGTCACGAACACGGTGACCGTCTCCAAGTCCGGCCAGGCGCCTCTGAGCTTCAACCCGATCAGCCCTCAGTCCTTCAATACGACCAACCCGCTGTCGGCTACCGGCGGGTCGGGCACGGGCGCGGTCAGCTTCACGGTAACCGACGGACCCGGCCAGATCATGACTCTGACCAACCTGTACGTGAATGCCGGCTCCGGCGTGGTGACGGTGGTGGCCACGAAAGCCGCCGATGCCATGTTCCTGGCTCAGTCGGCCACGGGGTACGTGACCGCCGCTCGCAAGTTACAGACAATAAATTTCCCGACCATTCCGGACCAGGTCACCACGAATGTCGTGGGCCTGAGCGCCACGGCGTCCTCCGGCCTGCCGGTCGGCTTCGCGGTCGTCCCCGGCAGCCCGGCGACGCTCTCGGGCGGGACGAACCTGTCGTTCACCGGCGCGGGCATGGTGAGCGTGGTGGCCAGCCAGTCGGGCAACGTTGACTGGGAGCCGACAGCCGCCACCAACTCGTTCATGGTCAACAAGGCGCAGCAGGCGCCGCTGGTCTTCGCGCCCGCCAGCCCGCAGACCTACAACACGACCAATGCCCTGTCGGCCAGCGGCGGATCGGGCTCCGGGGCGATCTCGTTTGCGTGGCAGTCGGGCCCCGGCCAGCTTGTGGACGGCTCGAACCTCTGGGTGACCTCCGGTGTGGGCACGGTGACGATCCTGGCCACCAAAGCCGCCGATGTCCTCTACGAGGCTCGAACGGCCACGGGTACGGTTGCGGCCGCAAAGGCGGCGCAGACGCTGACCTTCCCGAACCCGGGCGACCAGGTGGTGACCAACACGGTTGGGTTGAGCGCCACGGCCTCGTCGGGGCTGGACGTGACGTTTTCCGTCGTCCCGGGCAGCCCGGCGACGCTGTCGGGCGGGACCAACCTGTCGTTCACCGGCGTCGGCTCGGTCAGCATTGCGGCTGACCAGGCGGGCGACGACAACTGGCTGGCGGCGAGCCAGACCAACACGTTCAACGTGCTGAGCGCCGGTGCGATCGGCGTGAGCACCACGGAGCTGGCCTACGCGGCGACCTACGGCGGCGCCTCGCCGGCCGAGCAGACGCTCGTGCTGACGAACTCCGGCCAGTCGGCATTCGCCTACAGCAATGCCATGGCCTACGGGGACGCCTCGGGCTGGTTCTCCCTGGAGCCGGCGACGGGCCAGTTGGACGGTGCGGCCGGACAGATCCTGACCGGTGTGGTCAACAGCGCCGGGATGACGGCCGGCGTCTACGTGGTTACCAATACGATTACGGCGCCGTACGCGACCAACAGCCCGGCGCTGGTGGTGGCGACGCTGACGGTGGTCAAGGCGGACCAGGCGATTGCGTTCCCTGCCATTCCGGCGCAGAAGACGACCAACACGGTTGGCCTG
>CAZUYI010000096.1:0-8506 GCA_964624095.1 uncultured Verrucomicrobiota bacterium
TTCGTAGGCTATGCACACGTCGTCGACAAACGCAACGTGGAGAGCAAGCTCCTGCAGAGTGCTCCTCAGCCCGACGGGACGAAGAGCAAGCAATTCAATCGGCAGAAAGAAACCGTCAACTACGAAATCAACCGGGTGAGCCGCCAGATCGTCCAGGCGCCGGGCACGGTGAACGTCGTCTTGTGCCACCCGTCGCCCGACCCCATATAGCCCTGCGCCACCTGGCAACCCGGGACCTTGATGGTATTGGTAAACTGCACGGACTCCGCGGCCCACTGCTCCTCGACCCCCTTCAGGGCCTGATCGTGCCGGTACGCCCACTCGCCGTCCAGCGAGACCCTCGGCCGTTCCGTATCCAGGGGTTGGGTCGCATACAGCCGGCTGTCGGGCTCACTCTCATCCGCCGCGCGAGCCGCCCCGAAGGAAAGAAGCCCCGCCACGGCCAGTGGAATCATCCGCTTGTTCATGTCATTCCTCCAGGAGAGCTGCGCGCCGGGATCGGCCGGGTTCGCGCGTATGGATGGTCAGTATCGGGTCACGATTCGGAGAGACGGCGCAAGCCCTGTATCCACTGCCGCACGTTTGTTTCGGCGAGCTTAGGCTCGGTCAATTCCTTTTCCTGGTGTGCAACGTAGGTGTTACGGAAGGTATTGATGTCGGTCACGACGGCGAGGAGATCCCGGCCGCCCTGCACCTTGAAGCGGACGTGAATCGCGTCGAACACGACACCGATCTTCGTGGTGTCGTTCAGGGCATCATCGAGGCACCCGCGCAGCAAACCCAGCGGCGAAATGCCATTCCGCACGGTGCCGGGTCGCCGGGCCGTTCGGCCCTGACCCGGTGGCCGTTCGGCTCCCGCCAAGTCTCGAAGAGCGGCTCGAGGACTGCCGGGTTGACGACCTACTCGTGCAGCATCTCCAAAAAACTTTTTATGGTTTCGCGCCGTTATCGCTATTTCTTTATGATACCACAACATATTGTGGGTCACTGGCGGCATGCGACTCAAAAGCCCAATCTAGCCTATCTTATCGCTATCGCTTTGGATGACGCGATGCAGAAGGACTTGCCATTCCTGGGTCAGCACATAGCGCCGGACCCGGACCTCGTATTCCTTCTCCGGGCGCACAAATCCAAGGTTCCGCCACTGCGCAAGCCACTCGCGAGCCGTTGCCCCGGAAACGCCATACCATGCCGCGACATCACCCGGATCGAACGACCCTGTCTTACCCGGGGTTTCCATGTGTCGGAGCAGGAGTTTACTCAGCAGTTGCTGTTGTGTGCGGTGCAGCCGCTCCCATGGGGCAACGCGCCGTTCCGACGGGTGGATCGCCTCCGCCCGTCTCCGGAGCGCATCCGCCGCGTCGGCCATGGTCCCGCAGAAGAACTCAAGCCATGCCGTATGATCGGGATTGCTTCGGCCCGAGTAGTAGTCCACGGGCAACCCCATCTGGAGGCCGGCATAGTAGTCCGCAAGTCTGGTTGTGTAGTGCTCCTCGAGCGACAGGAACCCGCGCATGTCGTAGCCACCGCGCCAGAGTTCTGTCGTGGCCAGCGCGCGGGCCGTCCGCCCGTTGCCATCGGCGAACGGATGGATACTGACAAAGCGGTGCGCCACCAACCCTGCGCGCACGGGCGCCGGTATGGCGGCCGCGTCCGGGCTCGCCGCCCATTTCACGAGGTCCTGCATCAGTGCCGGCACGTCGTGAGGTTCTGGCGGTCCGTAGTCTATGACGCCGGTTGCGCTGTCTACCACGGGGCATTCGGCCTTCCGGTAGTCGCTGCGAACGCCGCGGCGCCCATGCCCGCGAACGATGATGATGGCATGGAGCTCGCGGATGAAGTCCTCGTTGAGGGTCCGCCGGTCCTCGATCTGTTCCTCGATCCAATCCAAGGCGCGCCAGTAGTTGCGGACCTCTTGCTCCATGGCGCTGCCGGATCGCTCCGGATGGGCCACGGCCTTGCCGACTTCGCGACTGTCGAGGGTATTCCCCTCAATGGCCGTGGAGTATCGGGTCGCCCGCTGGCGCGCCTGGTGCCGCAGAAGCAAGACCTGATCGGGCGGCAGGGGAAGCATTTCGATGATCCCGCGCGCGGCCTCGATGCGCATCAGCGCGTTGACCATGGGATGGGTGTAGGAGAAACGCGCCTGGAACGGCAGGCCGGAAGTGCGCGTGTTGAGGGGGGCGTGTTGATTCGGAGACATGCTCGCCTCCTGCTCTCCTGTAACGGTCTCCTTGCGGCGGTGAACATGGCCGCCAGCTCGTTGGCCTTCTTGTTTCAAGGCTCGCCCACAGTAACTTGCCCATAGCGGCTGGGATCTTTTTTCCCATGGATGCCGTCGAAGACGCGCACGCAGCTCGACGGGCCGTCCCAAAGCGCCAGCGCCAGGCGCAGCGGGGCGGGCGCCCGGAGCCCCAGCGACGCCCATGGAACCCGGTAGCGGATCAGGAGCAAGCCCGGCGGCGCGAGGACATCCAGGTCGGGGCGTTCGTCGAGGCCCGAGACGGGGCGGCCCTGCCGCACGCGGCCCACGACCCGCGGCGCGGCGGGGTCCGGCACGACTTCCGCCTCGAACTCCCGGCGGTCGGAGCCCCTCGCCAGGGCCACTTCCACGCGCCCGTCCTGCGGGCGCACCGGCGCCCCGGGCCGGCAGACGGTCAGGATCAGGCACCGGCGCGCCGCGTGGAGGAAGAGGAGCATGGGGGTCTGCGGAGCCCCGAGGCGCGTCAGAGCGCTGTCCCGGCACGCGGGCGCGATCAGCCAGCCATGCCCCTCGCGGAGCAGGTCCGGGATGCGCTCGTGCGTCGTGCGGAACACGGCCAGGCGCCGGGCGCGGAATGGCCGGCGCGGCAGCCGGCGCCAGAGCGCCGCGGCGTCGGCGGCGCCCAGCCAGCAGGCGCGGTATGGCCGCTTGCCGACCCACAGTTCGCCCGAATCGGGAGCGGCGTCGGGAGAAACCTCGAACCGGGCGCGGAACGGGCCGGGCGGAAACGATGCCACCCGGAGCCGCCGTTCGGCCGGCTGCCCGGCCCCGGCCAGGTACCGAAGCGCCAACGTGCCGCCGGGGAGCTCCGCACCCGACTTGTTCTCGAAGCGCAGTTCGCCGTCGGGCCGCACCTGAAACGCCGGGCGGACCCGAATCGAGGATTGCCAGACCAGTCGGCCCGCGCGCAGGCGCACGGGGTGCCGGCCCACCGGCAGCGCCAGCGGATCGGCGTGCAGCCGGAGCGCCATCCGCTCGGTCGCGCCGGGCGCAATGGCCGCGCGGCGCGGCCCCTCGAGGGCGAAGGCCGGCGACATCTCCGTCGCCAGCCGGATGCGCGCCGGGCGCGGCGCGGCGTTGTAGAACTCCAGCACGAGCCGCTCCGGCGCGCCGGGCGTCATGGCGTCCAGGTCCGGCTCGACTCCGCTCAGGACCAAGTCGGCCGTACCGGGCCGGTTCCGCCAGGCCACACGGAGGTCGCGCGGCTTCACGGGCGCGGGAAACGTGATGATGCGCTCGAGGCCCGGCAGCAGGTCGAAGAAATTATCGTTTGGCCGGCGGTTCGCATCGCAGGGTAAGAGCGACACCCAGCGCGCCAGGACGCCGCTCGAGAGCCGGAACGCGCCGGGCCGCCCGGCCACGGGGCGGACCCGTACGGACGCCGTCGGCAGCTTGAGCTGCTTGTACGGGGCCAGGAAGCGGTGGTTGACGATCGGCGGGCCGCCGTCGGCGGGCTTCAACACAACCTGGGCGAAGCAGGCTTTCGGATCGAAGGCCGGCAGCCGCGAGAACGGCGCGACCCAGACGCGGCGCGAGCCGTTGGCCTGGACGCAAACCGCGTGCCGTTCCCGGTGCCGCGCGGCGCCGTCGAAGGCGCGGAGCGCCAGCTCGAGCGTTCCGCGCCAGGCCTGGCGGGTATCGTTCACGAGGTGGACTTCGAGGCGGTCGCGGTAGCGTCCGATGACCGGCACCACGGGCCGGTTGGCCCGCCGCGCGGCATAGAAGGCCGGCTTGGGCGCGAGGTAATAATCCACGAGCGACCAGTCGAGCGCGGTATAGGCGGCGTTGAACATCCAGAACGCGTTGCCGCCGCACCGCCATTTCGAGCGGCGGTAATGCTCGATGCAGCGGATCATGGTCTCGGCATGCCAGACGCGGTACCATTCGCACAGCGCCGCGAACGGCAGGGCGGCCGGGTCGGTCGGGATGAAATACTCCGCCATCTGCTTCAAGAACCCGCGGGCGACCAGGTTGGGCAGGAAATTGTGCAACTCGAGCGTCGGATGCCCGAAGGCCCGCTCGGCCGGCTTGAGGAATTTTCGCAGCGAGCCCTCCAGGGGCGGCGAGCCGGCATACCACTCGTTCACGAACGAGGCCGTTGTCGCGTCGAGCGGCTCGTCGGGGCCGAACGGGTCCGGGTAGACCGTGTGGCTCACGCCGTGGCGCGGGTTAGTCGGCGGATCGTCCGGCGGGCTGTGCCGGCCGACGCAGCCGGAGGACGGCCGGTACTCGCGGGTTGGGTCGAGGGGCTTGATCCAGGCGGGAAAGTCCTCGTGGAGGAGCCGCTCCCCGAAATAGCGCCCGCCAGGCCGGATCGCCTTGCGCGACCGGCAGACCTGGTCGGTCTCGTTGCTGCCGCACCAGAGGACGATCGAGGGATGGTTGCGCAGGGCCGTGACGGCCCACTCGATTTCGCGGCGGCACTCGGCGGTGAAGGCGGGATCGAAATCGGGGTGCTCGCGGTTGCCGAACATCAAGTCGTGCCAGAGCATCAGGCCCTTGCGGTCGCAGAGCTCATAGAACACGGGCCGCTCGTAGATGCCCCCGCCCCAGAACCGCAGGTAATTCAGCCCGGCCTCCAGGGCCAGGTCCGTCAGGCGCGCATAGCGCGCGTCCGGCACGCGCGCGGGAATGATGTCCGGCGGCACCCAGTTGGCGCCGCGCGCATAGACCGGTTCCCCGTTGATGACGAACCGGAACGCGCCGCGGTCGGGACCCAGCCTCGGCTCGGCAATGCGCACGTCGCGGAACCCGAACAACACCTCCCGGCGGTCCAGCAGGTCCGGGCCATCCCGGAGCGTCACGGTGGCCCGGTACAGCGGTTGGGCGCCCATGCCGGCCGGCCACCAGAGCGCCGGGCGGGCCACGCGCCCGCTGACCGCGCCCGCGAGGGCGCCCGGTCGCAGCGGGCAGGACCGGACCAGTTCCAGGACAGGCCGGTTGCCGGCGTCCTCTGCGATCGAGACCTCGGCCCGCGCCGTGCCGGAACCCGCGCCCCGGCCCGTCCAGGACACCGCCAGCCGGCCATCTGCGCGCGCCCGGACGCAGACGTCATCGAGCACGGCCCGCGGCGCCGACACCAGCCGGACGTCCCGCCAGAGCCCGCACAGGGGGACCGCCTGCGCCCAATCCCAGCCGAAGGAATAGGCGGCCTTCCGCATCCAGCCGCGGTTCATGGCATAGCCGTTGGCCACGGCCGCATTGTAGTGGGCGCCCCAGTCCATGGCGGGCAAGGCCTCGACGCCGGGCAGAAAGGCCAGCAGGCGCACGTCCAGCACGTTGTGCGCGCGGAGACACGCGGTCACGTCGGCGGCAAACGGACGGTGCATGTTCGCGTGGCGCCCGAGGTAGACGCCGTTCAGCCAGCAGTCCGCCAGGTAGCACAACCCGTCGAACACCAGCTCGTGCCGCGGCGCCCCGGCGGGATCGGCGTCGAACCGCCGGCGGAACCACCAGGCGCGCTCGCCGATCCGGCGCAGGGCCCGGACTCCATCCCCGACCTGCGGGTCCTTCCGAATCCGGCCTGCCCGCATCAGGTCGAGGGTTACGTCGCCCGGCACGCGGGCGTCCAGCGGCCGGACCGCGGGCACGGCCAGGCGCGCCTCGGACGTCAGGGCGCCCGGCCTGAGTTCCCAGGCGCCGTTCAGCGAGCGGTGCGTAACAGAAGAATTCATCACGGCCCTTCTTGTAGAGTACGGCCTACATCAGAAACAAGCGGTAACAACTTATGTACCCAGGAGTCAGAATTCAGAATCCAGCATATGAATCAGCATGGACAGCCCGTCAAAACCTGTGTTTATTGCCTTGTCTCCTCGTAGGTTCTTGTCCCTTATCCTGACTCGTAACTTCTGAATGCTGTCTCCTGAGCAGTTACAATAAGCTATCAGGAATAGGCGCCGGCACAAGCCTGTGAATGCCGCGATCGGGCACGTGGCCCGCGGCGCGGCGGCCTCGCGTTCCATCAGGCCCGGCACAGCGCCGTCCAGAACCCGAGCATGTTGCCCAATCGTCCGGTCGGCATGGACCTCACATAGGTCGGGCCGGCCAGCCGATCTCCGCGTCGGACCAGGCTCACGCGGAGCTCGTACGGATGCGGAAACTGGAAGGCGATTCCGAGGCTCCCATCGAACACGCCCGTCAGCGGGCCGCCGGCGGGACAGCGCGCGCCCCGCAGCGGCACGGGAGCCTGGCCCGCCAGGCGGACCTCGATGCTCCCGTCCGGGCGGCATTCGAGTGCGAGGTCGCGCTCCCCCTCGTACGTATGAATGCGGCCTTCCCAGCGGCCGCGCCATTCATCAGGCGGCGCGCCGGGCGGCGGGACCGGCTTGGCTCCGGGCGCCGGCTGCCGCGCGCGGCGCGCCTCGGCGTATCCTGGCAGGAGCACATCGGTGAGGTCCGTCACGGCCTCGAGCGGCAACGGGCTGCTGCTGTTGGCGAGTGCGACGGCGGCGATCTGCGCGTCGGGGACGAGGAGCAGGTGCGTGCGCACGCCGGCCATCGAGCCGCCGTGGCCGACGGTCCGGGGGCCGCAGTCAAGGTCGGGCGTGCGCCAGCCGATCCCGTATCCGTGGGGGGCGGGATGCCGCATGGCCTCGATGGAGCGGTCCGTGAGGATGGCGCGCTGGCCGGGCAGTCGGGCCTTGAGGTGAAACAACCCGAACCGCACCAGGTCGTGCGCGCTGGCCCACACTGCCGACGCGCCGGGGTGGTCGAAGGTATAGCCCGGCAGCCGCCGCCCGTCCGGCGCGTAGCGCGCGGCGGCCTGATCGGCCAGTCCGGGCGGAACGTCGAGGGCGGTGCGGGTCATGGCGAGGGGCTCGAACAGCTCGTCGCGCAGGAAGCGGGCGAAGGATTTTCCCGAGACCCGCTCGATCAGGTACTGCAGAAACCCGTAGCCGCTGTTGGCATACAGGTAGCCTTCGCCCGGCGGCGCCATGAGGTGCCCGTAGCGGTGGATGGTCTCGTCGAACGGCGGCGGAGCGGCGCCTTCATCCTCGTAAAAGAAGTGGACGTGGGTCGGCAGGCCGGCCGTGTGGTTGGCCACGCGGCGCACGGTGGCGTCGGCGGCCGCGCCCAGGTGCGCCGTGAGTTTCGCTCCGCCGAGGTAGTCGTTGAACGGCCGGTCGAGCTCGACCTGCCCGCGCTCGACGAGCACCATGAGCGCGGTGGCCGTGATGGGCTTGGTGATGGACGCCAGCGAGTACAAGGTGTCGGGCGAGGCGGGCCGGCACGCCTCGCGGTCCGCCATGCCGAAGCCGGCTTCGTAGAGGATCGCGTCGCCTTGCGCCACCGCCACGGCCAGCGAGACGGTTCCGGTTTCCACCCGCCGGGCCTCGATGCGCCGCGCGGCATCGGCAAATCGCGTGTCGTTCATGCGGATCTCCTGATGCATGGGCGTTCCGGTTTGGCGGGCGCCCGCGCGCGGCCCAGCCCGCCACCTGTCCTAGCCCCGTCCCGGCAGCCCGGCGCCGTCATACTGCTCGACCGAGGCCGGCGCGCCGCCCCGGTCCCGGGACACTTCCGACGCCCAGCCGGGGGCCGACATGTTCAGAGCATCCACGACATCAATCGGGGGCCGGCCGCCTTCCAGGACCGCGCGGGCGAAATCGTCAATCAGCAGGGACAGGCCGCTGTCGAAGCCGCGCGCCAGCAGGCTTTCGGGCACCGCCTGCCATTCGGGGCCGAGCCGGTCCTGGAAATTCCACAGGCTCTGCCATTCGTTCCGGGGCGTTAGGCCGTCAACATGAATCGCCTGTTCCGAGGCGCTGACCCGGCAGCAGCCCTTCGTGCCCTGCAGCGAGATATAGCCTTCGGACGGGACGGGATTGAAGAAATCGAGCCGCACCTGGACGAGCTTGCCGCGCGCCGTGTTGCCGAGCACCACGCACGTATCGTCCGCCCGCGCCCACGGCGCGTGGTGCTGGCCGGAGCCCAGGCAGACGACCATGTGCAGCGGCTCGCCGAGCGCCTGGTAGAGCGGGCCCCAGTAGTGCGTGGCGTACGGGTGCCCCCGTCGCATGGCCCATTCGGCCGTGCTCCAGCGGGCGTCCGGGCCGGGCGGCTGGAAGTTGATCCGGGCCAGGAGCCGCCCTTCCCCGAACACCGGCTCGCCGAGGAGCCCGTCGGCGACGAGCCGCTTGACCAGGCTCCAGGCGCGCATGTAGCAGAAGTTCTCCGCCAGCATGTAGGTGCGCCCGGAGGCGCGCACCGCCTCGAGCAGCCGCCGGCCGCCGCGCGCGTCGG
>CAZUYI010000097.1:0-2802 GCA_964624095.1 uncultured Verrucomicrobiota bacterium
AGCAGCCGCACCGCGTTACCCGAGGCGATCTTGGCATACGCCGCCTCGCCGAGGGACCCGGCGTCGCGCAGCCGCTTCAGAAATCCCAGGAGCGCCGGCACACGGGCCTCGGGGGAACAGATGTCCGTGCCGAACAGAAGCTTGTCCTGGAACTCGTTGAGGAAGCCGGCGGCATACCCCGGATCCCGGTTCAGCGCGTTGAAGCCGCTGCCGGCGGACAGGTCGGCCCACAGGTTGGGATACCGGCGCAGCAGCGTGACCGTCGCACCCTCGGCGCGCACGGGATAGGACGGGTAGCCCGCGCGGTCGGCCGGCGTTTCGAGCACGGCGATCTCAGCCCAGAAGGGCGGCCCGTGCCCGATGAAGACCAGGTTGGGAAAACACCGCAGGCAGGTCTCGAGCTGGGGCATCCCGGGCTCGTCAACCAGGCCGTACCCGTCCCCGAGCGTAATGCGGGAATCGAAACAGACCGGGAAGCCCGCCTGCTCGGCGTACCGGAACACGTTCTGCACGCGCGGCTCGAGGAACGGCAGGTTGGGCATGAATTCGCCCAGCCCCCGCGCGCCGCGGTCGCGGTAGTACCGGAACAGGTCGCCGAACGGCGCGGTGGCGGAATTCGTCAGGGCCCGCGGATCCACGTTGCAGAATGGGATGAAGCGGTCCGGGTGCCGCTCGGCCATCTCAAGGATGTCGTCGTTCGACTGGGGCAGGTAGGTTTCCGGTCCGACGAGCGGCTGCAGGACGCCCCGCTCGATACCTGCCCGGTCGTAGAGTCGAAGCAATTCGTCCGCCGTCGCGAACCGGTTGGGGAACGGGCACGGCTTGCGGTAGGCATGGCCGTGAGCGTCAATGAAAGGTGGATTCGTCATGCCCGGTCTCCGGCCGAAGGCCCGGCGCGGCCCGCCATCCAGTAACGCTGTCCCTGCCGGTCCTCGGCCCGGATACGGCCCTCGGCCCGGAGCCGTTCAAGGAGCGCGGCCGTATCAGCGGGCGTCAGGCCGAAGGCCTGCGCCACATCGTCGGCCGTGCAGGGGCGCCGCCGCAACATGGCCTCCACGGCGGCAGGCTCCGCTCGCCGCGCCGCGGCGCCTGCCGCCGCAACGCGGGCGACCACCTCCGCCTCCGGCTCGAAACAGGCGGCTGCTTCGCGCAAGCGTTCCTCGGACAGCGCCGGCACGTTCCGGTCGGCCGTCGGCCGCACCGCCGTATTCAGGTGGATGCGGTCCGGCCGAATCGTTGCCGCGAGCGCCGCCAGGCGGCGCACTGGCTCCGGGCCGTCGTTCAGGCCGGGCACCAGGAACACTTCCAGCCAGAGCTGGCCGCCATACTCCCGGCGAAAGCGGCGCAGCCCGTTGAGCAGCCGATCGAACCGCAGCGCCGGCGCCGGGCGCGTCAACGCCTCGAAGGACGCCTGGTCCCAGCCCGGCAGCGTGGCCTTGACGACATCGGCCTGCGCGGCGCCGGCCCTGACGTCTGGCACGTCCAGCAGCGTGCTGTTGGTGAGCAGGGCCGCGCGGGCCCGCCCGGTGGCGCGCGCGGCGGCCAGCACGTCGCCGAACCGCGTGTGCAGCGTCGGCTCGCCCGATCCGGCCACGGTGATGAAATCGGCCGGCTCGCCCCCGGCCGCCCACGCCGCCAGTTCCGCCAAAACCTCGGCCGTCGGCACGTACTCGCGGCGTTCGAGCGTCCGGTACGTAGTGGGGCCCACCTCGCAGAAGACGCAGTTCAGCGTGCAGGTCTTGAGCGGCAGCAGGTCCACGCCCAGCGAGCGCCCGAACCGCCGCGACGGCACCGGCCCGAACAGGTGATGAAACGGTGTCATGCCGATCAATACTGCGCTTCGTATTCGCCCCTGCCCCGGCGCGCGAGCTTGTGGAAGCCCGCCGCGCGGGCGCGGGCGTCGAACCCGGATTGCGATCGGCCCACGCGCGGCGCCGAGATCAGACGCTCGAGCGCCGCGCCGCACGCCGCGCAGCGCTCCAGTGGCGCACCGCCTAGCCGCTCCATCCGCTCGAACGGCTGCCGACACGCCGGGCAGCCGGCTTCGCCGGCCTTGACTTGGTATTCGCGGATCGGCATGCGGCCCCCACTCCGCCGCCATGCTACCGCATGCGGAAGCCATCCGCAAGCGCGTTCCCGGACAGGCCGCAGTTCCGTTGCCCGGACAGCCCGTGTCAGCCATGACAGCCCGATCGGCCCGCCGTGACAGCACCAGCGGCCGGTTCTGCCAACCTGGCCCCTTCTCCGGCCTTGTCCGGGTTATTCTACGGCCGTGTCCGAGCTGTTATCCAGCCCGCTTTCAGGCAGGACCCTGGCGCGCTTCTGCCCGTACGCTGGACGTATGGCGACGGACTGTCTTGGCCCTGCGGTAATCGTGCGTCTGTGCGCCAGCCTATTCTGACAAATTAAAGTAACGATCGTTACTCTAATTTGACGGGTATTTTTGTAACCAATTGTTTTATAATTATATACGCCAAGAATGACAGGCGCTGAATCGTGGGGGTAAATCGGTTCGTTCGCGCGGCGCCGCCCCGTCAGAACCAAGCTTCTGGCTCACGGAGGCGATCCCGTGATGCAAGGGCATCCCTTCCGGGTTCCCGATAGTATGCGCCCCTTTCACGGCCGTGCAGGTATTCCCCTCGGTGATAGTCTCATCATGGACCAGGCCCTGCAGCTTTTCGGTCCGGCCGAGCCGGAGGTCTTCTGCCACCTCGAACGGACCCTCACGAGCGGCGACGCGGAAGATCATTGCAAAGTGATTCTAAAAGCCAAAGGCGCTCCGATGATCGATCTGGAAATCAC
>CAZUYI010000097.1:2812-7422 GCA_964624095.1 uncultured Verrucomicrobiota bacterium
AGCCTCCTCGGGCGCTCTCGTCGCGCTCTGCCGCGCCAGCTTTCGGAACTGCTGTGCGCCGAAAAGGGCCTTGACGCCGGGCCCCGGCTGGACTAGAGGTACGCCGTGCCGGGTCCGCAGGGGCGGCCGGACGCATCCGGAGTCGCGATGCCCAGAGCCGTTCGCCTGCTGCTGATCATTGTCGGGACGCTGTGTATCGCTGCCGGCGTCATCGGCATGGCGCTTCCCATTCTGCCCACCACGCCGTTCCTGCTGCTGGCCGCCGCGTGTTACGCGCGCAGTTCCAGGCGCTTCTATAACTGGCTGTTGGCGAACCGCTGGCTGGGCCCGACCCTCCGGGCGTACCGCGCGGGCCTTGGCATTCCACGCCGGCAGAAAGTGCTGGCGCTCCTGCTGCTCTGGATCACGATCGGCGGGTCCGCCGCGGTTGCCGTGCAGCGCGGCTGGATGCGCTTGCTGTTGCTGGGCATTGCGGTCGGCGTGACCGTGCACCTGCTCCGGATCAAGACCTATACGCCGGCCCCGGACAGCGCGCCGGTGCTTTCCAAGCCGGCCACGGGGAGGCGCCCGAGCGGGGCACCTGACCCGAGCGGTGCGGGCGATGGATAGCACTTGACGCCCCGCGCGGCCTTGGGCAGGATGCCGGCGCGGTTACGCGGCGCCGCGTCCGCTTCAACCCGGGCCCACGACGAGGATAGATGCCCATGAATACCGCCATGCAGCAGGCGCGCGACTGCGCGCGGTCCCTGCTCAAGCCCAGCCAGCGCGACCTCGAGCACGGCCTCGCGCTGCACCGCGAGTCGGTCGTCATTGACGCCTACGGGTTCGGCCCGTCAGCCGCCGAAGACGCCGATCGGCTGCTCGCCGCGCTCGATGCCGGCGCCTCCCCCGAGGAACTGAAGGGGTTGCGCGAGGCCATGACGATGACGCGCGCGGCGACCGATCCCGGCGAGCGGGCGGAATTCATGCAGGCCTGGGAGGCATCCGGGGTCACCTGCACGGTGCGCAACGCCGGCGAGGAAGGCCAGGGCGCCTGGAAGCTCCTGGCGCGCATGGCCCATTTCATTTACCTCTGCGACCGCCTCCGGGACTTCTGTCCCAAGGCCGTCGGCCCCGAGGACATCCGGGCGGCGCACCGGGCGGGCCGGCACTGCTACGTATTGACCGGCAACGGGGTGCCGCTGGCCGAGCGCTGGCTGACGGTCGAGGAGGAGTTGGCCGTTCTGCCGCTCTTTTACGAGCTCGGCTGCCGGATGATGCACCTGACGTACAACCGTCGCAACATGCTGGGCGATGGGTGCGCGGAACCGTCGGATGCCGGCCTGAGCGATCTCGGCCGGCGCGCCATTGCCGAGATGAACCGGCTGGGCGTGATCGTGGACGTAGCCCATGCCGGCTGGCGCACGAGCCTCGAGGCGGCGCGGGTCTCCGCGCGGCCGATCGTGGCCAGCCACACGGCCTGCGATGCGCTGCAGCACGGGTTCCGGGCCAAGCCGGACGACGTCATCCGCGCCATCGTAGATGGCGGCGGCGTGATCGGCATCTGCGGGATTCCCTGGATGCTGGGCGGCAGCGGCACGATCACGGCGCTGCTCGACCACCTGGAATACCTGGCGAAAACCTTCGGCGCCGACGCCGCCGCCATCGGCACCGACACGTCCTACACCTCCTCCGGCTCCGCCTACAAGACGCGCATCGAGCCGCGACTGCCGCGCCGGCGGGTCCGCTTCGAGGCCCTTCTGCCGCCGAGGACGGCCGCCGACGCGGCCCGTTTCAACCGCCCCGAGCAGACCCTGAGCCTGAACTGGATCAACTGGCCGCTGTTCACCGTCGGCCTGGTCCAGCGGGGCCTGTCCGACGACGCCATCCGGAAGATCATCGGCGGCAACCTGCTGCGGGTGCTGCAGGACAACGCGCAGGACGCGGGCACGCCCGGGTAGACTCCGCCCGGGGCGCTTCAGCGCAGCTTGAACAGGATGCCGGCCGGCTGGACTTCGTAGCAGCCCCTATCCACGCGGCCCGTGAAGCGGTCCCGCCTCGGCTTCCCGTCCAGGTCGGTGGCGCCCTCCATCCAGTCCTGGACGATCCCCGTATCCCGGCACGGGGAATCGAGGCTCAGCCGGTAATCGCCCCCGGGCGCATCCGCAAAGCCCGGGTCCATATCGAGATTGCCGTCGCCCGTCAGGCCGTTGGTGGGCGTCGTGCAGCCGTAGGCGAAGGCGACCGATACGCCGGACGCCGCCTTCCAATTGGCGCCCCAGGCGCCCTGGTTCAGGGCCACGATCGTGTTCGTGGCACTGGCGCCTTGCCTGGGAAAGTAGGCGCCGCCATAGCCATAGGCGCCCAGGCCGCTGTTGCTGACCACCGTGCAACTCTCGATCAGGACGTTCGAAAAGGCCAGCAGCCCCGCGGCATAATAATTTTCCGAGTTCGTGTTGTTCTCGATCAGGCAATTCCGCAGGGTCGAGGTGAGGGCCCACTGGGTCTCGTTTTCCTGGAAGTTCAGGGCCACGCCGCCGCAGCGATAGCCCGAGTTGCGGCGAATCGTGCAGTCCTTGATCAGCACGCCGCGGCTCTGCAACATGATGGCGCCAAACCGGCTCGTGCTGCAGTTGCCCTCGAGGAGGGAATTGCAGACCGCCAGGGTGGATGTCATGGTGGCGTTCGCGGGAAAGTCGCGCAGGCCGGCCGCGCCGGTTTCGGCGGCCCGGCTCAAGGCGCGATTGTCCCGGATCACGCAGTTGGTGATGAGCACCCCCATGAGGTGCGCATTGCCGCGGGTTCCAATGCCGCCGCAGTACCAGGAGGTGTTGGACGCGATGGTGCAGCCGGTGATCAGCATCGAGCGCGGGAACATGCAGAAGATGCCGCCGCCCGCCGCAAAGCTTCCCGCACTGGAAGACTGCACGTTGTTGGAAATGACGCACGCGTAGAGGCGGGGACAGTTAGTGGCCTGGCCGTCATAGGCATGAATGTCCATGTGAATCCCGCCGCCTTGATAGGCGGCCCGGTTCCCGATCGCATGGCAGCGCTCGGCGATGGCATTGGACATCTTGTAGTCCGCCGGCACGCGGCTATCGGCCCGCAGGTAGAGTCCGCCGCCGCCCTGCGCATCAATCTGGTCCGACTGCGCCGTGTTCCCCTCGAGGGTCGTGTCGCGGATCAGGCTGGCCCAGCAGTAGGCGCCGCCGCCGGAGTTGGTGGCCGTATTGGCGCTGATCCGGCAGTGCGTCACCAGGGCGGCAATGCCCAGGCCAAACACGCCGCCCCCGTTCGGAGCCGAGTTGCCGGCCAGGATACAATTCGAGAGCGTGCCCCCGCCGGTCCAGGACCCCGAGGCGCCGCCCAGCCGCACGCCGCCGCCTTCGCGGTCCAGGCTTCCAAGGCCCGTGCCGTTCGTGATGGTGAACCCGGCCACCAGCGCGTCGGCATGATTGACATACAGGCAGCGCACCTGCCCCTGCCCGTCCAGGATCGTGCCCGCCGGATCCGGCGCGCCGTTGTTACAACTTACCAGGTGGATGCCCGCGGTGACCACGAGGTTGCTCGCCAGTGAATACGTCGCGTTGGTCACGTAGATGGTGTCGGTATTCGTGGCGCGGCTGACGGCGGCCGAGATGGTCGAGGCCGCTCCGCTCCAGTTCGAGTAGTATCCGGCGACGTCGTTCGTGCCCGACGGCGCCACGTACAGTACCCGCCCCGCGACGGCCAGCGACGCGGCCGCGCACAGCGTGCCGCACAGCGCGGCTCGAACACTGCCCTCGCATGGATTCGATCGCATCGGGATTCCCCCTGATCCTATGGACACTTGCCGCGCCCTGTGAAGGATACCCGGCACGACAGGACATACGGTCAGCATATTCTATACCGCACGATCCGCCCGAAGTAAGTTGGAAAAACTAGCCATTTTGAGTCATTCGTTAACCGTTTATACCGGCGGCGATGCCGCGGCGCGGCGTCCCGCGGCCGGCGTGCCGGACCGATCGGAAAGGGCCGCGCGGCGCCGGCCTCGTTGACCGCGGGGCTGGAGATCGGGCCGGATTTGCGCGTTGCGGGGCCCGGCGCCCTTTGCTACGGTATGGACGGCCCGGGCGAATGGCCCTGGGCTGCATGGAGCGCGGCATGATCCTGCTGGAAGACACCCGGGTGCGGCGGCACGCCGCGCTGAATGGCAGCTACCGGCTGTTGGACCTGGAAGCGCCGCGGATCGCGCCGCGCGTCAAGCCGGGCCAGTTCGTTCACCTGCGCGTTCCGAACCTGGCGACATCGCTGCTGCGCCGGCCGTTCAGCGTGTACCGGGCGGAATCCGGCCGGCTGGCCATCCTCTACAAGCCCGTCGGCGTGGGCACGCGCGCCATGGAATCGCTGCGGTCCGGGAACACGGTAAGCCTGCTGGGCCCGCTCGGCCGGGGCTTCCCGCCGATCCGCCGCGGCGTCTATCCGATCCTGGTGGCCGGCGGCTACGGCATGGCGGCACTGACCCTGCTGGCCCGGCGCGCGGCGGTGCCCGGGCTCGCGCTGATCGGCGGGGCGCGCGCCACGGACCTGCTCTGCGCGCGCGAGGTGCGCGCGCTCGGCTGGGCCGTGCGCGTCGCCACCGAGGACGGCTC
>CAZUYI010000097.1:7432-8480 GCA_964624095.1 uncultured Verrucomicrobiota bacterium
GGCCGGTGTCCGCGGGCGGGTCACCGATCTGCTCGACGGGTGGCTGCGCCGCGAGCGACGCGGCCGCGTGCCCGTGTTCTACGCCTGCGGCCCGAACGGCATGCTGCGGGCCGTGTGCGAACGGGCCATGGCGGGCGGCTGGCGCGGCTGGGTATCCGTGGACCGGCCCATGGGCTGCGGGTTGGGTGTCTGCCTGGCCTGCGTGCAGAAGGTGCGCGCCGTGGATGGCGCCGGCCGGGCGAGTTGGACCTGGGCCCGCGTCTGTACCGAAGGTCCGGTGTTCGCCTGCCGGGACGTGATATGGGAAGACACCTGAACCCGGTGTCCGCCGCGCGGGCGGACGGCCGCCGGGCATAGGCCTGGAGAGACGGATGCCCTCGATGACACGCATGCGCTCGGGCCGCATCGCGCCGGATCTGTCTGTACGGATTGGGCCGCTGCGGCTGAACAACCCGGTCATGACCGCTTCCGGTACCTTCGGGTACGGCCCCGAGTACGGGCGGCTGGTCCCGCTGCATGCGTTGGGCGCGATCGTCGTCAAGGGCATCAGCCTCGCGCCCGCCGCCGGCAACCCGCCGCCCCGGCTGGTCGAAACGCCGAGCGGACTGCTGAACGCCATTGGACTCCAGAATCCCGGCGCGGACGGATTCGTCCGGGAGTATCTGCCGTACCTGCGCGCACACCGCGTGCCGGTGATCGTCAACATCTGGGGCAGCACCCTCGCCGCCTACGAGGCCGTCGCCGAGCGTCTCGACGGCGTGAGCGGGATTCACGCGCTCGAGGTCAATATCTCCTGCCCGAACATCAAGCAGGGGGGGATCGCCTTTAGCGCGGACCCGCGCCTCATGCGGAAGGTGCTGTCGGCCGTCCGCGCGCGGACCCGGCTTCCCATGATCCCGAAGCTTGCGCCCAACACCGCCTCGATTGCCCAGGCGGCGCAGCTCGCCGAGTCGTGCGGGGCCGACGCCTTGTCGCTGGTCAACTCCTTTCCCGCCATGGCGATCGACATCGAAACGCGCCGCCCGCTCCTGGCCAACGTGACCGGAGG
>CAZUYI010000098.1:0-8429 GCA_964624095.1 uncultured Verrucomicrobiota bacterium
GGTCTCGATCCGGCGTTTCCAGTTGATCGGCTTCTCCGGGTCCAGATCGCTGGAATGCAAAAAGCCGGCGTTGACCTCGAGGATCGTACCGAAGGCCCCGCGCTCGAGCAGGTCGCCGATGCGCTGGACGGCGGGGAAGAAGGGGAACTCCGAGGCGCAGCGCGCGAATACGCCGGGCTGCTCGCGCAGGCAAGCCAGGATGGCCTCGTTGGCCGGCCGGTCAATCCCGAACGGCTTCTCGCCCATCAGGTGCTTGCCGGCCCGGATGACCGCGCCGTATACCTCGGCGTGCAGGTGGTGGGGGACGGCCACATACACCGCCTCGAGCGACGGGTCGGCCAGCAGTTCGCGGTAGTCCGCCGTGACCCGGCGCAGGGCCGGGAAATTCGCCCGGTACCATTCGAGGACCGTCGGGTTCGTATCGCAGACCGACGCCAGCTCGGGCCGCACCGTCATGGACGGCAGATGCGCCCAGCGGGCGGCCGCCGAGGCGAACTCACGGCCCATGAGGCCGGCGCCGATAAGGCCGCAACGAATGGATTTCATCCGTGCCCTTTCAGTGAAAGGCCAACCAGTCATTCAGCTTGCACCATACGGTCGCGAAGCTCAAGCGCGAACCGCACCTCAAATCCGTTTACCCTCCCTTTCGACCGGGCTCCAGGCCGGCATAGTGTACCATGGGTGGGCGCGCCTCAGGACGCCTCCGGCCTGCTCAGGAAATCTAGCGCCGCCTGCACCTGGAGCGCCACGCCGTACGGGAGCGCGTCCGGGCGCAGGTCGTAATCGCGGCCATGCACCGTACCGGTCGCGCCGCCCAGGCCGTAATAGACGCCCGGCACGACCTGGGAAAAAAAGGCGAAACTTTCGCATCCGTAGGCCAGGAGCCGCCCCGTGTGCACGCGGATGGCATCGGCGGGCAGGATCTTGGAGGCGCTGCGCACGAACCGCTCGTAGAGGGCCGGATCGTTGACGAGGGCCGGATAGCCATCCGAGATCTCGATCTCCAGTTCGCAGCCGCCCGGACGCGCCATGGCTTCGATCCGCTCGCGGATCAAGCGCTTCATGTCTTCGCGCAGGGCGTTGGAGGGCGACCGGAGGGTTCCCTGGATCTCGACGGTATCCGTCGTGTTGCGGGCCAGGCCGCCTTTCACCACGCCCAACCCCACGAGCGACGCCGTGGGCTCGCGCCTGAATTCGGTCTGCATGGACCCTACGGCCGCCATGACACGGCCGGCCGCGTACAGCGGATTGGTGTGCTCGTTGACGCACTGCACGTGCACGCTGCCCGCGCCGCCGGGCCGGCGCACGCGGATGACCAGGCTGGCGCTGGCCGCCATGCAGGCGCCGCACTTGACGACAATATGGCCGGGCGCCGAATTGCACATGTGCGGCCCCACCACGGCATGCACGGCGGGATGCTCCAGGGCGCCTTCGGCGACCATGACGCGCGCGCCGCCGCCGCCCTCCTCGGCCGGATCGAACAGCAGCTTGACGGCCCCGTGCAGGTCCGCCCGCCGCCGGCTCAGGATCCGCGCGGCACCCATCTGCATGGCCGCGTGGGCATCATGACCACAGCTATGCGCCACGCCCTCGCGCCGGGACCGGTACGGCACCGTCTTGGCGTCGCAGACGCCTTTGACCGCGTCGATGTCGGCCCGCAGTGCGATCGTGGGCCCCGGATGCGCGCCGCGTATCAGGCCGACGACGCCCGTGCAGGCGCACGGGGCGCATTCGATCCCTTCGTGTTCCAGGCACTCGATGATCTTGCCCTGCGTCCGGTGCTCTTCCCAACTGGGTTCGGGATACCGGTGGAAATCCTCGCGCACCTCGTTGAGCCACTCTTTCAGGGCCTGGCTTTCTGCCAACACATCCATCACGAATCCCGATCCCCGCGGCCGTTAGTCCCCCCGTGTCGTTCCGGACGGGTCCCCGGCCCCCGCTGCATCCCCGCAGCCTTCCGCGGCTTCTATCAGCAACGGCCAGAGCTGGCCGCTGCCGATGAAGGGCGGGGTGCGGGGCGCATTCACCTTGACGAGCACCAGGCCGCGCTCCGGCCATACCATGCACGTCTGCCCGTAGTTGCCTCCCATGCCCCACATCCACTGCGCCCGGCCCGAGACCGTCTGCCGGGTGGCCCACCAGCTGAATCCGTAGGTCAGGCCCGGCCGCTCGCGCTTCGGATCGAACGGCGGCCCGCCAGGTTCGGTTGCCCGGTAGCGGGCCTCCGTTCGGTATTCCATGACCGGCTGCGGAATGGGCGTCACGCTGGCCGCGAGATAATCGGCCGGCAGGAGCTGGACCCCGTTCCAGGCGCCCCGGTTGGCGCAGAGCCAGCCGACGCGGGCCAGGTCCCGCGCCGTCCAGCGAGTATTGTAATACCCGGCCACCCGGCGTACCGCGCGGCCGTCGGCCAGGCGGATCTCCCCCTTGAACGCGCCCCACTCCGCATCGGCGCCGATGGGCTTCAGCAGGCGCTCCCGCAGCACCTCTTCGAGGTCCCGCCCGAAGAGGTAGGTCAGGGCGTCCCCCAGGTGCAGGGTGTGGTCGTTGTGGTACCGGCTCTCAAGCCCCGGCCGGACATACTCGGCGGCATTGTAGATGGTCAGGTCGCGCATCGCCTTGATGCCCGAGGTGGCCGTCACCAGGTGCCGGAACGTGATGTCGCCGGCATACGGGCCCGCCTCGAACGCCGGGTACAGGTCCTTGACCTTCGCGTCCAGGCTCGGGATCAACCCGTCGTGCAGCGCCAGGCCCAGCAGCAGGCCGGTAATGGACTTGCTGACCGACTGGACTTCAAACCGCTGGGCGCTCGGCCCGTTAAACGTCCACTCGGCCGCCAGGTAGCCCTGGCAGATCAAGGCGCCGTTGGCCTGCGCCGTCTGCATGAGCGCGCCGATTCGAGCCACGGCGCCGGCATTCAAGCCCACTGCCGCGGGCTCGCGCCGCTCCCACTCGGCGCCTGGGAACACTGCCTGCCCCAGCAGCGATCCGGGTCCAAGAACGCCCGCGAGTCCTACGTTCTTCATCTTGTCTAAGGTCACTCGGCGACTCATTCTGTCCCTCCTGGCGATCCCGGCGGGCAACGCCACCCGGGGCGCGCGTCATCCGGTCAGGCCTTCATTTCCTCTTTCGACATTCCGTGCTCGAGGGTCCGGAGCGAGGCGAGCCGCTGCCGGTATTCCGCCTCGTACTCGGCCTCGACCTGGAAATCTATGCCGTACTGCTTGAAGGGGCGGCCGGACCAGTGTTTTTCCTGTTCCTCCCGCACGAGCGCGTCGAAACGCAGGGCCTCCGCCGAGGGCTGGAGGTCGCCGCGCACGCTCGAGAACGGCTGGCCGGGCTTGCGCCGGGCCGGGTCGGGCGTCCAGTCGTCGGCCTCGTAGCGGCGTCGCACGGACTCGTCCCGGAAATCGGGGACTTCGAACGGCGCCCCGTCCTGCAGGGCCGACCGGTAGGCCTGTATGCCGACGAGGCTCATATCGAGGCCCCGGTAGACGTCCATGAAGGGGGGCTCGTGGCGGCGGATGGCCTCGGCGAAATACCAGTCCACGAAGTAGTCTCCGCCGCCGTGTCCCGTCTCGAGCGCCTTCTCGTGCCCCTTCGGACACTCGGGCACATAGTCCTTGACGAAGCGCGTCTTGTCGGGCCGATCCCAGGCCTCCTGCCGCAGCAGCAGCCGGCCGGATCCGTCGTTGGCGACTTCCATCATCCCCTTGTTGCCGAAAATGGAGAGCGCCCCGTGATGCCCGCGCAGGCCGCCTTGGAGCAGCTTGACCACCGACTCGTTGTCCATGCGGCAGACGATCACACTGGCCGTGTCCGCCTTGCGGATGCGCATGGCGGCGTGCGGGTCCCGCAGGTCGCGCGGCACGACGATCCCGTTGACCTTGACCGGGCGGCGCCCGGTGATGAACATCATCGGCCCCATCGAATGCGTGCAGTAGTAGGTCGAGGGAATCCAGTTGCGCCAGTGGTCCGGGTACGGGGCCAGCCAGGCGGCATGCCAGGCCGACATCGGGTGCACGTATTCACCCTCGCCGTACAGGAAATCGCCCACGAACCCCTCCTCGAAGAGGCGCTTCATCTCGTGGCCAATGGCCTTGTACTGGTAGTTCTCGCCGAACATGTAGATCTTGCCGCTCCGTTCAACCGCGCGCGCCAGGGCCACGCCTTCGGCCAGCGTCCCGCAGGCCGAGGTCTCGCTGAGCACGTGGAATCCGGCCTCGAGCGCCTTGACGGCAAACGGCGCGTGCTCGTGGAAATTGTTGGCCAGGATCACGGCGTCCATCCGGTGCTCCAGGAAGGCGTCGTAGTCGTGGTAGGTGGCCACGCCCAGCTTGTCGCGGAACGGCTGGAGCTTGGTCTCCCAGCGGTCGCAGAGCGCCACCAGTTCCATGCCGCACAACCGCGCGGTCTTCACGAAACTTATCCCGCGCCCGACCCCGATGATGCCGACTTTAATCGCCATGGGAATGCATCCCTTTCGCTTCCGTGTGCGCGTCCCGCGCCTCCGGGTGTTCTCAGCCCCCATAGCCCAGCGCGCGCTCGGTCTCGCCGATCGCCTCGTCAATCAGGTCCATGCCCCGCGCGGCGGCGTCCGGGTCCATGACGATCGGCGGGCTCATGCGCAGGATGTGCCCGGCGGGAATCCAGGCCAGCCCCTTGCGGAACGCGCGCCGGTACACCTCGACCCCGGCCTCGGGGAACGGCTCCTTGGTGGCACGATCCTTGACCAGCTCGATGCCCATGAGGCAGCCCTTGCCGCGCACGTCGCCGACGATCGGGTGCGCCTCCTTCATGCGCTCCAGACGCGGGAGGAAGAAGGCTTCCAGGCGCCGGGCATGCTCGAGCAGGCCTTCCTCCTCGATGACCCGGATCGAGGCCAGCGCGGCGGCGCAGGCCATCGGATTGCCGCCGTAGCTGGTCGAGGCGCTGATGGTTTCGACCGCGCCGGCATACGGGGCCCGCACGACCATGGCGGTCACCGGGAACCCGTTTCCGAATCCCTTGCCGAGGGTCACGACGTCCGGCAGCGTGTTCCAGTGCTCCATGGCCAGCCAGGCGCCCGTGCGTCCCATGCAGGTCAGGATTTCGTCGGCCACCAGCAGCAGCTTCCGGCGGTCGCACCAGGCGCGCAGCTTGGGAAAGAAGTCGTCGGGCGGGAACACCGACCCGGCCCAGCCCTGGATCGGCTCGAGCACGATGCCGGCGACCTGCCCGGTGGTGCCTTCCGTGAGGAACTCGTCGAACAGGGCGATATAGGCGTCGGAGTCAATGGTCCCATCCGCCTTCTTGAAGAGCGGCCGGTAGGGATTGGGCCGCGGCAGCATGTAGAAACCCGGCGCGCGCGTCGGGCCGTTGACGCGGCTCATGCGCGCCAGGCTCACGGCATGCCCGGACTTGCCGTGGAAATCGCCGTAGCAGGACAGGAACTCGTGCCGACCCGTGGCCGCCCGGCAGACGCGCAGGGCCGCCTCGATGGCGGTCGTACCGCTGTCATAGAGCTGCACGCCGGCCAAGTCGCCCGGCAACACGTCCACCAGCTTCTCGAGCAGTTCGAGCTTGAGCGGCGTCGTAAAATCATGGCAGTTCATCAACTGGCCCGCCGCGCGCTGGACGGCCTCCGTGATCTTCGGGTGGCAATGGCCGAGCGACGTGACGTAAATGCCCGAGGAAAAATCGAGATACGTGTTGCCGTCCGCGTCGGTCAGCGTGCACCCGCGCCCCTTCTCGAACACCACGGGAAAGAGCCGGACCTGGCCGGAATAGCCCTTCATGATGGCCGCCGCGCGCGCGTGCAGCGCCTGCGAGCGGGGGCCCGGTACCTCCGGCGTCACCAGACGAGGCACCTGCGTCATATCCACTTTCGCCCATTCCAGCGAGACGCTCATTCGTCACCCTTTCCGTGCAACCCGCGGGGCTGTGCCCGCGGGCCCGTTGCCGTTCCCTTCAAGCCACCGCCCAGCCTAGGACGCCACTTCCCGAATGGCCGTCTGCCGGCACCATCGCCGCAACAGCCCGGCCGGGATGCCCGGCGTCGTGATCCACAGGTCGAATTCGCTCAGACGACCGAAACTCACCCCCGCGCGACGGGCCGCCTTGCCGGCGTCCGCCAGCAGAATGGCGCGCGTCCCGCATCGCCGCATCCGCTGCGCGTCGCGAGCCGTCTCCGGGGTGGCCGCCAGGCAGCGCCCGTCCGGCTCGATGCCGTCGGCGCCCAGGAATACCACGTCCACCCGGAGCGTGTCCAGCATGCTCGCCATGAACGCGCCGCCCAAGTAGTACAACTCGCGGTGATACTCCCCGCCCAGTAGAATCAGGCGCACGGCGTCAAACCGGCCGAGCTCCCCGATCATGGCCACCGAATTCGTGTACACCGTCAACGGCCCGATGCCGCCGAGGCACGAGGCCAGGTGGAAGGTGGTCGAGCCGTCATTGATCAGCAGCACGTCGCCCGCCCGCACCTCGCGGGCCGCCGCGCGGCCGATGGCCTGCTTGAGCTCGAACCGGTCAGCCACCCGCTTCTGGTAGACCGCCGTCTGGGTGCGGCCCAGCCCCAGGCAGCCGCCCAGCGTGCGCACGATCGCCCCGTCCCGCTCCAGCACCTCCAGGTCGCGCCGGATCGTAAGGGCCGACACGCCCAGGGCGGCGGCCAGCTCGTCCACGCGCCACTCGCGCTCGACGGCCCGCACCCGATCCAGGATCTGCTGGCGCCGGCTTGGCGGCTTCATCGGAACCTGAACTGTTTTTTCATTCCAATTGAACTATATGTTCAATGCGCCGGCGTGTCAACTCTCACTTAGCGGCGCTCGAATCCAAGGCTGACTGGGCACCGAATCGGCTTACAGGGCAAGCGGCACGTTTATGGGGGCATAGCCGCTGCCGGAGAGCAGGAGGCGCCAGAGGGTGCCGTCGCTCTTGCGCACAGCGGGATCGGCCAGGCCATCGCCGTCGTAATCGCCGGGAACGGCTGCCCAACCGGGGCCGCCGAGGAAGCGCGGGAGGGTGAGCGGGGCGTAGTTCGAGCCTGAAAGCAGAACCTGCCATGTGCCGTCGGAACGCTGGTACACACCGGGGTCGGCGAGTCGGTCGCCGTCAAAATCCGCCGCCATCGCCGTCTTGCCCGGTCCGCCCACGCATTGGATTCGTGTCAGCAGGAGGTAGTGTCCGCTCGATAGCTTTACATCCCAGGTTCCTGTCGTTTCCTGATACACGCCATAATCGGCGTGACCGTCGCCGTCGTAGTCTTCGGAGATCGGCACCCAGCCGGGTGTCCCGAGAAAGGCGCTGCGCGTCAGCAGGCCATAGCCGTTTTCAGACAGCATCACCCTCCAATTGCCGGTCGCATCCTGATACACGGCCGGGTCGGCGTGGCCATCCCCATCGTAATCCGCCGCCGCCATCCGCCAGCCCGGTCCGCCCGCCAGTCCTGTGACCGTGAAGATCGCATAGCCGGCGCCCGAAAGGCGGACCTTCCAGATCCCCGTGAGCAGGTCGTACACGGCTGGATCAGCAAAGGTGTCGCCGTCAAAATCCCGGCCTGCCATCCCCACGATCGGGCTTGGCAGCACGGTGAAAGACCGCGTGGCCGGAACGGCTGCCAGCCAGTTGGAGTCTCCGGTTTGCGAGGCCACAATGCTGACCGTGCCCGTCTCCATGAATCGCAGCCGCGAGCCGTTGCTAAAGATCGCCGGCCCGCGCTCCACCGAAAACGCGACGGGCAGATCGGACGAGGCCGTGGCCTCCAACGCAACCTCGCAAGTAACAATCTGGTCCTGGATCGGGGGGAAAGAAATGGTTTGGGCGGCCCGCGAGATGATGCACACGCCGGTAACGTTCCCACGATAGGTGGAATCGTCAATCACTGCTTCTACTTCATATTCACCCGCATGGATCGGCGGTTGTGGCTGCCCGTCATAGGTAACGACAACCGGCAGGCCCGGCGGATCCGTGACCGCCGTCACCGCCTTCGGCGCGCCGTCATATATGTTCCGAAGGCCATGCAACTCTATCCCGGCCACGATCTTGTTGAAGACGTGAATGATACTCGGCGCCGCGAGGTAGCGGTCGTCGCCCGGCTGCGAAGCCCGGACCCGCAGGACGCCTTCCCCGTCAATGGTCAACGTGGAGCCGAGAATCCGGCCCGGTCCACTGAGTATTTCAAAATTCACCGGCAAGCCGGACGACGCGTGCGCCGCCAACGCGACCGTACCGGGCACGGCCAACACGGCGCCATCCGCCGGCGTAAAATGGGTTATTCTTTGGATGGCTTTGTCCACGGTCAGGGTTACGACAATTGCTTGTGGGCTGTTGGTCGCATCCGCGGCATGCACTTCGTTTGTGACCGTATGCACACCAACGGCAAGGGCGGGGTTGGTGACGGCAACAGTCAATGCCATAATCGACGCAGCCGACACGTGACCGCTGGG
>CAZUYI010000099.1:0-8427 GCA_964624095.1 uncultured Verrucomicrobiota bacterium
CCCATGTCCTGCCCCAGGAGTTCCGCACGATGAATCGCTGGCCGGCGTCGTCGTAGCCGACGGCCAGGACCGCGTGGCCACCGAGGGCGGCTTCGGCGGAGCCGGGCATGGGGACGAGGCCGGTCTTGGACACGACCTCGGACTCGAAGCTCTCGTAGACCATGAACCCGAACACGAACGGGAACCCGGAGGCCAGGCAGCCCTTCATCTGGTTCAGCGCCTGGGCCAGGCGCCGGTAGGACAGCACCTGGTGATCCAAGGCGACCTTGTAGCAGGCGGCGGGCGGCTTGACGGCGAACTTCCGGATGACGTACGGCCACTCGCCCGGCGGGGTTCCGGGCAGGTCTTCCGGGTACACGCCCTGCTTGACCACGGTCTTGATGCCGTCCCGGAGCATGGCCCCGGAATCCTCGTTGACCGTGCCGAGGATGACGCGCTCGTTGTAGTAAATGAACAGGCGCGACGGGACAAACGACGCCGCGCGGGCCCGCTTCATCTGCTCGAACTGGTGAGCCGCGCCGATGGCATTGGCCGTGCAACTGCCCAGCTCGCCCTGGTCATAGACCGGCGGGCAGTGGCCGGAAAGGTCAACCCGATTCGGCAGCGCCCGCAGGACGGCAAGCGGCGCCGCGTACAGGAAATCGCGACGGTCGGGCAGGTCCGGAATCCAGCCATAGCGTTTAATCATGCGAGTCATGGCGATGACCTCCAAGGGGTGTATCCACCACGCATGATACGCGACGCCGGCAGCCCGTTCAAGCGGAAGCAACGATGAGTTTGTTGCAGGGCGACTTCCAGCCCGTGGGGAAAGCGCCTGTTCGGCGGGGCCGGGCGGACCGCCGTCGCGCCGAGAAGGCGGGACGTCCGCGCTCACGGGGACGCGGCCGGCCCAGGAAACGGCTGTGGCGCGGGATTTCTGTCGCCACCCGCCGATGGGGGTGGCTTCCCTTCATCCACATCGCTATCGACATCGGGTTTGGCATCGGAATCGGCCGTACACAATCCGCAGGTGACGTGCCCTTCCTGACCTTCCCGAACCGGGTCTCTTCGCCCGCCCCGTCGGCTGAGCATGAACATCCCGTTGAGCTACGAATACATACAGAAAAATGGTCATAAATAACGCTTGCACCGAATAGCGAAACGTCTTATACTAACGCAAATCAACTACGAAAAGGAAAAAAGGAACCGTCCCAACGACGGGTATTCCGCATGCTGAAAGGAGACCTATGTCCAAACTCATGACCGTCTTGAAAGACCATGTTTGCCGGCTGGCACGCAAGGAAATCCGGACTGCCCTGCGCGGGATGAAGAGCGACCGTGCCCATGCACGGAAGGCGCTGGCCGAGTTGCGCGAGCAGGCGCGCCGCCAGGAGCAGATGATCCGCGACCTGGCGCGGCTGGCCGGCCGGCCGGCCCTGCCGGCGGCGCCGGACGGCGCATTGAACGCGAAGGCGCCGATCACCGTCAAGAGCATCCGGGCGTTACGCCGCAAGCTTAAGGTCTCGCAAGCCGAGTTCGGCAAGCTCGTCGGCGTGAACGCGCAGTCCATCTGGAAATGGGAGCACGGCAAAGGCCGGCTGCGCCTGCGGCACACGTCGCGCCGGGCCGTGGCCGAACTGCGCGCGATGGGCGTCCGCGAGGCGCGCAAGCGCCTGGAAACCCTGCCCGACTGACGGCCCGGCGGCCGGCTCAGTCCACCGGCTCCCAGCGGAGCGGGGTGGTAAAGAAGAGGACTGCCCGGATGCGGTCCGGGGCGACGCGCAGCGTCCGGGCGGCCATGTCCCGGTAGGCGGCCACCTGGGGCCGGTAGCGTGCGCGCTCGGCCTCGATCCACCCTTCGAGATCGCCGCCCGGCTGGCCGGTCTTGAAGTCCACCAGCAGCGTCTCCGCGTCCGTTTGGAGCACAAGGTCAATCCGCCCGACGCGGATTCGGCCGGGACCGGGGCAATCTTCGAGGCCCCACTCGGACAGCACCTTCGACGCAGCCGCCCGCCGTTCGGCCAGCGCGGGAAACGCCCAGGCGCGGCGGCACTCGTCGAGCGCGGCGCGCGCCGCGGCGCGGCGCCGCGCCGGCGTGATCCCCTCGGCGGCCAGCGCCGCCGCCACCGCGTCCGCCGGCGGCAGCGGGCGGCCCCGCGCCAGAGACTCGAACAACCGGTGCATGACGACGCCCCGCGCCCGCGCCTCCGGATCGGGCTCATCGGCGCCGGGCGGCATCGCCATCGCGGTGTCCTCTTCGAAGGCCGAGGGGCTCGCGATCCGGTACGGCAACGGCGCCGGATCGAACGGCGCCGGCGCCGGCAGCCGGACGGGCGGGCGGGCGGCGGCGGGCGGCCTCTCCTCCGGTTGCGGATCGGTCAACCGCCGCACCGGAATGCCGGCAAGCGCTTCACTCCGCGCCAACGCGTCGAACCAGGCCAGGGGCGAACGCCCACCAGCCAGGCCCGGCGTCTCCGGCTCGTCGTCGGTGACACGCCCGCCGTCCATCAGCCCGCTCAGCGTCAGGGATTCCCGGGCGCGCGTGGCAGCCACGTAGATCAGCCGCTTGTATTCGCCCGCCTCGCGGCGCCGTCCCAGCGCGTCCAGGAGCACATGGCCGAGCGGCGGCTTTCCTCCGCCGCGGTCGTTTCCGGCGGACGCCAGCACCGCGCGCGCCGCGCCCGGCAGGCGTTCCATGAGAAAGGCGCGCATCCGGTCTTGGCGCCCGGCGCGGCCGCCGGCTTCGCGGTCCAATCCCACGGCAAAGACATGGTCGAATTCGAGCCCTTTGGCCTTGTGAATCGTCATGACGGAGATCGGCGAGAAGGCGGCCCGCGGATCGGGCGGCGTATACGCCCGGTCGAGCAGGCGCGACCACGTGTCCAGGGTTTCCCCAGCCGATCCCGCCGGGCAGCTCGCGAGCAGGTCGAGCCCGTGCCGGACGGCGGCCAGCCCGCCGGCGCCGGCGCGGCGCGCGACGGCGGCGGGCCCGCCCAGCAGTTCCCACAGCCGCTGCAGGCTGACGGCATACGGTTCGCGTCCGAACTCGGGGCGGATGGCGTTCACGGCCGCGGCGAAGCGGGCGAGCTCGGAATGTTCGAGTCGGCCGGCCTCCAGAATCCGGTCCGACCAGCGGGCGGGACTCTCCCTCGCGGCCAGCCGTTCAAGGGCGCCAGCGGGCACGCTACACCAGGGCGCCCGCACGGCCGCCGCCCAGGCGAGGTCATCGCAGGGCCGCGCGAGGGCCGTGAAGAGCGAGAGCAGGTGCCGCACCTCGGGGCAATCGGGCATCGGCACCCCTTCCATGAGGCGCACGGGCAGCGCGCTTTCCCGCAGCGCCCTCACGTAGGGCGTCAGGTGCGTACGCGCCGGAATCAGGAGGGCGATGCGGGCATCCGGCTCGGTTGCATGCAGGACGGCCACGCGGCCGGCCACGTAGGCGGCCTCCTTCTCGCGCGCGGCCGCGCGGGTGGGCGCGCCGGGCTCCTGGCTCCGCCCGCGGTGCGTGAAGAGGGCCAGCGTCGGCGCCGACTCCGGCGCGCCGGACGGCGCCCGGGCCGCGACCGAGGGATGAAAGGCCACTTCGTCGAAGGCCGGCTGCGGGTCGGCCATGATGCGCGAGAAAGCGGCGTTGGCAAAGGCGACCAGGTGCGGGCGCGACCGGAAATTGGCGGACAGCGTCAAGGGGCGCAGCGGCAGGGGCGCCTCGCCGGGCCGCGGCAGCCCGCCGGCCAGGAGCGCCTCGAAGAGGGCGACGTCGGCGCGGCGGAAGCGGAAGATGGACTGCTTGGGATCGCCCACCACGAAGACCGTGCGGCCGTCGCCCGGTTCCCAGCCTTCCGTGAGCGCGCCCAGAATCCGGACCTGGGTGTCGTTCATGTCCTGCGCTTCGTCCACGAGGACATGCCGCAGGTGCTCGTGGAAGAAGATCAGGCTGTCGCCCGGCCGGTCCACGCGGCTGAAGGCCCGCAACGCCGCCAATTCGAGTTCCATGAAATCCAGGCCGCGGACCCGCAAGAGGAACGCGAACCGGTCGAGGAGGGCGCGGGCCAGGACCATGAAATCGCCCAGCGCCTCGAGGCCGACCGGAGGGTCCGCCTCCGGCCATGCCCGCACCGCGTGCAGGGCCTGGGCAACGGCCGGCGGCAGGCCTCGGATAAACGCGCCGCGGCCGTCTTCGGCAAACGCCGGCCCGAACCGCGCGGCGGGAAACGCGCGGCGCGGTGTCCCGCCCTGGGTCAGGAACACCTCGGCCGCCTCGCGCCAGGCCGGCAGATCGGCCAAGCCGGCCCCGGGCACGGCCGGCGCCAGTGCGTGCGCGAGGTCGCCCCCGTTCCGTTCAAGGCGTTCGCGCAGGGCCTGCCAGTCAGCCGCCCGGCCGGCAAAGAACGCCTGTATGGGCGCCAGGAAGACACCGGCAAGCTGGCCGACCCGGGCTTCCAAGGCCGCGTCCGGGCGGGCTTGGCGGAACACGCCAAGCAATCCCTCGAGCCGGTCGCGGCGCGCGAGCAGATCGGCCAGCCGCTCGGACAGGGCGCGCGCGTTGTTGTGCGCGGCCGCCAGGCGTCGCTCGAAGGCGGCCTGCACCTCGGGACCCAGGCCGGGGTCGCAGACGGCGAAGGCCTGCAGGAGGTCGGTCACAGCCGACTCGATCAGCGCGTCCTGGCCCAGCTCGTCGAGCAGGGCGAAGGCCGGCGCCACGCCCGCCTCGAGCGGCCATGCCCGGGCCAACCGGGCGCAGAACCCATGGAAGGTGTCCACCAGAAACGCTTGCGGACCGTTGAACAAAGCCTTCCAGTCCGGATGCGCGCAGATTGCCGCGCGGGCCAGGTCCAGCAGGTGCTGTTCCCAGGGATTGTCCGGCGCGGCGCCGCGCCCTTCGCGGGCCAGGCGCAGCGTGCCTGAAATGCGAGCGGCCATTTCCGCCGCCGCCCGGCGCGTGAAGGTCACCGCCAAAATCTGGCGCGGATGCCGGACTTCGGCCAGGAGCGCCAGGAACCGCGCCGTGAGCAGGGCCGTCTTGCCCGATCCCGCAGGCGCCTCGAGCACGATGCTCTGGCGGGGATCGAGCGCCTGCAGGCGCACGGCATGGTCCGGCGCACGGGTGTTACTCGGCATCATCGGCGGCCCCATCGAAAAACCCGCAGAGGGCATGATACTCGCAGTATTCGCAGATCCCTGTCCGCGCGTGAAACACGCGTGGACTGCCCGGCCGGGGATCGGCCTCGAACCGGCCATGCCGGGCCGGGCCCACGCGCTCGGCCAGCGACTGCTCCCAGGCCGGCAGCTTGGCGGCCCAGTCCACGGGCTGCTTCCGCTCGGCCAGCGGGGCCACCGCGACCTCGTCGGCCCGTTTCAACCTGATATACCCCGCCTGAACAGGCCGAGCGCCGGGCTCGAGGCCGGGCACCCGCCCACGCTGAAGGGCCAGGAGATAGGCGGGCAGTTGAAGCTCCGTGGCCTGCTCGATGACCGCGCTCGCGGCAGGCGCCGCACCGGACTTGTAATCCCAGACCACGAGCCCCTGCCGCGGATGCTCGTCAATCCGGTCTATGCGGCCGCGAAGCGTCAGGCCGGACACGGCCAGCCCTTCGAATGCCGCCTCGACCCCGGCGACGCGCCAGCCGGCTTGGGCCCAGTCGCGTTCCGCGGCGAGCCAGGCGGTCAGCAGGCCCGGCTCGTCCGCCTGCCCCAGCAGCCGGCGTCGCTCGACGCGCCAGAACACGTCGTCCAGGCGCGGGCCCAGTTCGATGTCCACCGCCTCGGTCAGCCAGACGCGCGCCGCGTCTTCGTCGGCCGGCCACTGGGGTGCGCGGCGGCCCAGCTCGGCCATGAACCGTCTCACGATAGCGTGCAGGACCTGGCCGCGCAGCCGCGGATCGAGGCCGGCCTCCGGCAGCCGCAGCGGCTCGAGCCCGAGCCGATGCCGGCAGAAGAACAGGAAGGGGCAGTGCGCCAGGTCCTGGAGCGCGGTCACACTGCACTCGGGCTCCAGCGGCGACGCCCGGGAGTCGGCGGCCGGCGGGGCGGGTTCGATGCCGCTCCCGGCGAGGGCCCGCCACCCATCGCCGATCCAGCGGGCCCGCATCCAGGCGGTTGTCGGCTCGTTCCAGATCCGGTATGTCTCCTGCACGGGGCGGCCAGCGGCATCCTCCGCATCCGGCAGCAGCGGGCAGGGAATGAACGGCGTTTCTTCGCCGCCGGCCGCGGCGCGGCTGAAGGTCACCCGCGGAGCGGCGGCCAGCAGGGCCGCCACCTGGCGAACGCCCAGGTCCCACTGCCGCTCGACGGTCCCATCGGACAGCGCCTGCTGTTCGTGCGGATCGAGGAATGGCCACTCCCGCGACGGGGCGGGCAAGGCCATGCCGTGCGTTCCCACCACCCAGAGCCGGTCAAAGGCCAGGCCCCGGGCCTCCGCCGGCTTGAGCACCTGGATGCCCTCGGTTTCCGGCGTTTTCTCGGCAATCACCGCGTGGCCGGCGGCGGCGGTCAGCCAGGCCAGCGCATCCGCGGACCCCATGCACACGGCCCCGGCCTCGGCCGCCAGGGCGGCCTGGAGATCGTCCAGGCGCTGGCCTGCGATCGCGTCAACGGCGCGATGCATGCCGTCGTAACGACCGAACCCGAGCGCCGCGAGCGCGGCGCGCTGATCCGCCAGCCAGTCGCCCAGCGGCGCGGCAGACCGCTTCGCCAGGCGGCGGAAGGCGTCCACGGGATACCCGCGGGCGGCCAGCGCGTCGAGCGCGCCGGAAAACGAGAGGGGCCGTTCCGATTCCCACAACGCCGCGCGCAGGCGGTCCGTGGCGCCCGGCTCGGCGGGCCGCACATAGGGCGACTCAAACAGCGAGGCGAGCAGCGGCGCGGGCGCCGGCATCGTCGCCGCCCGCAGCGGAATGACCGCCGCCTGAAACAGCGGGTGCTCGACCAGGGGCGTGCCAACGGTCAGATTGTAGCGGATTTCCCGTTCGAAGTCCGGGCGGTCCCACCCCGTCAGTTCGTCCAGGCAGTGTTTCAGCAGCGGGAACCAGGCGGGATCGGCGAACACGAGGCCGAGCCGGCGGACCCCTTCATTCCATGCCTCGAGGACCTCGGCGCAGACGGCGCGGCATTCCTGTTCAGGCGCGGCGAACAAACGGACAGACGGGACGGGGCCCGGCCCGGCCGCCGCGCGCCAGATGCAGAGGTCGCTGCGCGACGCCAGGGCCTCGCCCAGCATGCGCTCGAGCGGGGACAGGTCGTCGAAGCCCGCCAGGATCACGCGGCCGGGCACGGGGCTCCGCCCATCGGCTACGGCTTGGGCCACGGATACCAGCGTATCGCGCCAGAGTGCGATACCGGCCCGGTTCGCCAGGTTTAAAAAACGGGCCGTCGCCGCGCGCCGGAACCCGGCGAGCGGCGGATCGTTGCCCGTCCCGGCCGGCGCCAGCCCGGCCTCGAGGAGTGCATCGAGGGACGCCTGCAACTGGGTATAGAGGGCCGGTTGGACCCTTAAGCCCTCCGGCGCCGGAGCGCCCGCCACCGCCTCGTGCCAGAGCCTCATCGAGAGCACCGGCGTCAGCGGGCGGCCCGCGGGCCAGAGCTCGGCGTACGACTGGCTCACCCACCCCCGGAAGGCTCGCACGGAAGGCGTGGCCCAGCCGCCGGCCTCCTCGGCAAGGCGCGCCAGGCGGACCCCGTGCAGAAGGCGCCGCGCCAGGCGCGCGGTGGCGCACAGGATCAGCGCGCCGGCGTTCGCCGCCCCAATGGCCGCGGCCTCGAGGTCCGCGGCGCGCGAAAAGACACGCTCTTTCAACAGGCCGTCCATCAAGGTGCTTGTAGCGTTGACTGCGCAACGTCCGGGACGGGCCCGGCCATGTCCGGTCCCCGGGCCGCCCGAGCTAACGGATGCGCGATGGTATTCATTACACCACAGGCGAAAGGAAAGTCAACCGGAATCCCCGCCTGCGGCATGAGCCGGGAAACAACGGGAAGGCGTCCGGTCTCATGGCGTCCCATGCCGGCGCAAAGAAGGCTTGTAGTGGGAAAAAACAAGATCGAATGGGAGAGGAAAGACGTCCCCGGACGCTCACAGGCTTCGTCCGTGACGTTCCAACCCGGCTCAACGGTGCCCGGCCCTCGCCGAGAAGGAGCTGGTGGACGACCCACCCACAAAGGAGAGGATAGCGCGGGCGTGGAGTATGTCAAATGGGCGAAGATTTTTTACTTGATATTCGTTTACTGTTTAGTAAACTATCTTCGTCAATGGGAGAATACCATGGATCCTCAGTTTGGCAAGTATGTGCGCCGGAAACGCCTTGACCTTCTGAAGAAGGACTGCGGGTTCACGTTGCGGCAGGTGGCGAAGGCGGTGGGCGTGCAGCCATCCTTCATCAGCAAGGTAGAAAACGGGCTGGTCCTGCCCTCGGAAGGGAAAATCGTCGTGTTGGCGGCCGTGTTGAAAGAGGACCC
>CAZUYI010000100.1:0-596 GCA_964624095.1 uncultured Verrucomicrobiota bacterium
TCAACCAAAAAGGTGAGGGTGGCGGCCTGCTCGCCCTGGTTCTGCCGGCCTTTCGTGAGGAGGATCGTTTTGCCGTTGCGCCGGAGCGCCAATTCCGACACGTCCTCGTCTATGAAGAAGGTTACCTTGTTCACGCGCTGGGTTTTCGCCTCGAACCCGACGATCTCGTACTCCGCGACGATCTCGCCCATCTTCGCGTACGTGTCGCGGCCGGTGCGGCGGTTCTTGATCAGGAACCGGACGTCGCCGGCGCCCATGCGCTGCACGCCCTCGAAGGTCAAGGGGATGGGCAGCCGCCCGGTCTGGACCACGCGCAGTTTCGTCACGTAGGGCGGGCGCGAGGCGGGATCGTTGGGATGGGTGCCGGCTTGGCATTCCTCCAGGTTCGTGAAGCCGTCGGCATCGGCGTCCAGGGTGGCGTCGTCCACATCCGGGTTCAAACCGTACTGGCTCTCCCACTCGTCCGGCATGCCGTCATAATCCTTGTCGCGGGGCTGGTCGGCAGCCATGGCCGGCTGCTGGGTCTGGCAATTGACGAACGGACAGGCGGGGGCGGCGGGCGGGATCTCGATCCAGCGGTTGATCTGTGAGACGAC
>CAZUYI010000100.1:606-6137 GCA_964624095.1 uncultured Verrucomicrobiota bacterium
TGGGCCGTTTGCAGCCGACGCACGAAACCCGGACCTCTGCAACCATGAGGCGATTGCTCCAGGCGGGAATCTGGGAAGCCCCGTGCAGGGCGTCCAGGGCATCGTCGAGGACGGTCATGTCGAGCGGCTGCTCCGACTCCGGGCTGCGGCGCCCGGCGTCCTGGCCCTGTCCGATCGCCGCCAGCCGCTCGCGCTCGCGGCCGACCATGACGATCAGCGCCAGGAGCGACAGCAGCAGGCCGAACAGGGCGGCAAACAGGAGCAGCTTGTCGTACACCGCCCGGATCCAGGTTTTCAGTTCGCGGCTGCTGATATTCACGGTGCCTCTCCGCGGGGCGCAGCGCCCGGCGCGCCGATTCGGCTAGCCGCCGGGACGGTCGTCAAAGGACAAGGACGGCGCAAACCGGAACAGGTCGAGTTTGATGGCCACGGTCAGTTCTTCGCGTCCCAGCATGATCGCCCGCTCTTGGGCGGCGGCCGCGTCTCCGGCCGCGGCCGGGGCCGACGGGGCGCCCGCGGCCGACAGATTGAAATCCTGGCGCGGATTGACGAGTTCCAGGCTCGTCACGCGGACGAACATCGGCTGGCTGGCCAGCCGGTTGAGCAGGGCCATGACGGCGGGCTCCTTGGCCTGGAATCGCACGGTGAACGGGCTGATGGAAAACAGCCCGCCGATCCACTCGGGTTCCGGCGGCGCGCCCTCAACGGGCGGGACGCCACCCCGTCCGCCGCGGCCGGCGGATTCTTCGGCCTGCGGGTTCAGCTCCTCGATCGCCTCGCGCTCGATGGCCACCAGCTCGGTGATGCCCGCGGCCCGCAGGTCGCCGCAAATCCGTTCCACGAGCTTGAGCTGCTGGACCAGCCGCGGGATGTCGGCCGGCGCCGGCAGTTGTCCGCCGGCGTACCGATCGAATCCGAACGCGTACCGCTCGGGGAATCCGATGCGGGAGGACTGGAACTGGGTCCGGAGCTCGCGCAGGGTCTTTTCGAGGAATTGCAGGAAGTCGGCCGCCTCCATGGCCTGCGGCTCGATTTGCTCGGCCCGCAGGGCTTCGTTCAACTCGTTGTAGCGGTCAATCAGGTCTTTCAGCCGCTCGCCTTCGCGCGCGACATTGTCTTCGGAGGGATACGGCACGCGCCGGTCGAGCCGCGCGAAGCGGGCCGTCATCCCCTCGAGTTCGGCGATCTGGCGGGAATACTGGCGCAGCGAGCGGACCAGGCCTGCGCCCGCGCCGGCGAGCAGGACCGCCGCCAGCAGGCTCAGCGACAACACGGGGTATTTTTTGAATGCCGCCAGATTCATGGCCGTCGGTGGGCGCCTCCTCAGAGCGGCTGCCGAAGCGCGATCGTCATGGTGAACTGCCGGGCGAAATCATCCACATTGGGCAAGGGCGCCAGCTGGATTTCGGTTCCCTCGCTGAACTGGGGCGACTGGCGCAGCCGGTCGCGGAACAGGGCGATCGAGCGGTCGCTGGCCTTGTCGGCGAAAATCAAGCCGCGAACCTGCAGATGGGTGAAGCCGGGAGCCCGGCCCGCCTCCTGCAACAGCTCGAGGGCGCGCCGGCCGTGCTCGGGAGGGGGCGGCGGCTCGGCGTCCGGGGCCGGCTCGACCGTCAGGGGCGCGACGGACACCAGCCACATGCCATCGAGCAGGCAGGCGTGCAGGCCGTCCAGGATCTGGAGCCACCGCGCGCGCAGGGCGGGCATCTCGACGAGCACGTCGGCCTTGTCCTTGACCTCCGCCTGGCGGGTTTCGATCGGGACCAGCCGGGCCTCGACCGCCTCGAGCTGCACCACCTGGGATTGAATTTTGTCCCTGCGCATCGCGATGCGCTGCGTCATGGTGTGGAAGAAATACCACCAGCACACGGTCACGAGGACCACGCTGATCGCCGCCAGCACGAGGGCCGGCTGCTTGCGGCGAAACGCCCGTTCGGCCTGAATGTGGGGCGGGAGCAAGTTGATTTCCAGCGGGCAGGGCAGCGCGTGGCGCAGGCCGACGCCGACGACGCCGCCCATGACGTGGGCGCAGGCGCCGATTTCCTCCTCGGAGATGCGCTGGTTGACCATGATATTCCGGAACGGGTTCAGGTATTCCACGTCCAGCTTCAGCTTTTCGCGGAAAAACTCGTCCGTGCGCGAAATCACGGACGTCCCGCCCGCCAGCAACACGTGGGTTGGAGCGCTCCCGCCCTGCTGGGAGTGGTAGAAATTGATGGAGCGCTCCACCTCGACGTGCAGGCGCGTCATCACTCCGCGCACGGTTTTCGAGACCTTGGAGAGGACCTTGTCGGAATAATCCTCGTAGGACCCGCCGAAGGCCACCGAGGCATGGGCGAACTTCAACTCTTCCGCGTCCTTGAAGGATAGATTGAACTCCTTCATGAGCTGCTGGGTAATGACATTTCCCGTGCCGACGGTCGGGAGGTTGCGGCTGAAGAATTGCCCTTCCTCCATGAAGACCAGGTTGGTCGAGCGCGCGCCGATGTCGAGGACCAGGGTGCAGCCCGTCAAGTCCGCGTAGTTGTAGCGCACGGCGTTGTAGAGGGCCATGGGAGCCACGTCCACCAGTTCGACGTCAAGCCCCACGGCTTCCACGCAATCGGTAAGGCTCTCGATGATGTCCTTCTTGATGACCACCAGCATCACGTTGAGCTCGCTTTCCGAAGAGCCCATGAGCTGGTAATCCCAGACGACTTCCTCGATCGGGAACGGGACGTTCTGCTGGGCCTCGTAGAGCACGGTCTGATAGATGCGGCTGCGCTTGACCGGCGGCAGCTTGACCAGGCGCAGGAACGCCGACTGGCCGGTCACCGACAGCACCACCGGGCCGGGCGCGATGTGTTTGCTCTTGAGCGCGCCCTGGATGGCCTCGATGGTGGCCAGGGTGGTATCGGCGTCCTCGCTCGGCTCGACCGCCATGGGCACGACGGCCAGGTTGGCCAACTCGATGCCCGACTTGCCGACGGTGAACTCCGCCAGCTTGAGCTGGGCGGCGCCCACGTCCATGGCAATGACGCGGTTGGCGCGAAGCATGTTCATTGCGGCTTGATGGTCTCGAAGTTGTCGTAGCCGATCAGGAAGAAGGGCGTCTGGGACCGGTTCAGCAGCACCTTTTCCACGGTCTTGATGCTGGCCGTCCAGGGAGACTTATCGTTCGGATCCTGGGCAATGGCCACCTGCTGGCCGCCCGCAAACATCCGCACGCCCACCCAGTCCACGGCGCCGTAGCGCTCCACGGTCTGGGGGCGCAGGAACACGGTGCTCGTGTGGCCCTTGCCCTTGGCGACGTCCTGGTAAGTGACGGTCGCCGGGAACATCGTGTAGGCGCCGGTCTTGGGGTGCTTCACCAGCACCATGTAGCGGACTTCGAGCTCGTCTATCCAGTCGGGCTCGGTATCATACGTGACGCTGAGGCAGACCCATTCCCGGTTGCGCTTGATGTTTTCGCTGGTGTCGGTGGTGAAGATCGGCGTCCGCAGCCGCGTATTCGGCCCGGTGCGTTGGATTTTGCGGATTGCGACTCCGCCCGCCGCGGACGCCCCCGCCGCGGACGTCCCCGCCGCGGACGCCCTCGCCGCGGGCGCCGAGAAGCCCGCCGGCAGTCCCAGCAGCCCCACCGCAAGCCCCAGACACCATGCATGCAGGGTTTTCATTCGAGTCCCTTTCCGTATCCGGCCATGCAAGACCGACTGACTCTAGCACGACGCCATCCGCCCATCAAGAGGAAGAATAGCTTTTTTTACGACCTCGGCGGCAGAGGGGCGTCCCGCAGGCGTTGCGCCGCGGGACGCGCCCCGGTCCGGTTCCTGCCCGGCAAGGAGACCGCCGCGCGCCGGAGAACTTCGCCTGGTGACCGCGCGGCGCGCGGGGCGTCGAATCGGGCTTGTCTCCGGGCGCGCCCGTGATAGGCTGTGCGCGCGTGGCCGGCGCGCGGGATGACCGGCGGGGACCATGGGCATGCACGAAGTGGCCATCGCGCGGGCAATCGTGGACGCCGTGCGGACCGAACTCGAACGGGTCCGGCCGCACCCGGCGCGGCTGAAGCAGGTACGGGTGGCGGCTGGCGCGGGCCACCCGATAGCACCCGGCGCCCTGAAGACGGCCTACGCCGTGCTGAGCCGGGGCACGCCGGCCGACGGCTCGACGCTCGTCATTCGGAAACTGAGGGTTCGCGCCCGCTGCGGCCGGTGCGGCTGGCACGGCGCGCTGCGGGGCCCGCTCTTCGTCTGCGGCGCCTGCCAGGCCGGCGGCCTGCAGTTGACGGGCGGCCGGGAACTGTACCTCGAGCGCCTGGTGCTGGAGGATGCGCATGCCCCGCACGCTTAACGTCGCCCGCGACCTGATGCGTGCGCACGCGCGCTGGGCGGAGCGCTCCCGGGCCCTCCTGGCCCGCCACCACGTCGCCATGATCAACCTGATCGGCGCGCCGGGTTCAGGCAAGACCCGGCTGCTCGAGCGAACCGTCCGCCTGCTGCGCGGCACGGTGCGCTGGGCCGTGCTCGAGGGCGACGTCGAAACCACGCGCGACGCCGACCGGCTCGCGCGGCTCGGCTGCCGGGTGAATGCTCTGATCACGGAGGGCGGCTGCCATACCGGGCGCTGTGCGTGCTGCCGCTGGCGCGCCTGGACCTGGTGATCGTGGAAAACGTGGGCAACCTCGTCTGCCCGGCGGCCTTCGACATCGGGGAACACGCCAAGGTGGCGGTGCTCAGCATCCCGGAGGGCGAAGACAAGCCGCTCAAATACCCGGCCCTGTTCCAGGAGGCCCGGGCGGTGGTGCTGACCAAGATGGACTTGTTGCCGCACCTCGACTACGCCCTTGACGAGGTCCGGGCCTTCCTGCGGCAGGTCAATCCGGACAGCCCCGTCTTCCAGGTCTCGGCGGCCACCGGGCGCGGCCTTGCGGCCTGGGCGAGCTGGCTGAGGGACGTCGCCCGCTCCGCGGGGGCCGGCCGGGTCAGTTCCGTTTCTCGATCAGGATGCCGTCCCGGTACAATTCCTGGCGGGTGACGCGTCCGCTGACCTTGTGGTACTCGACAAACGGCCCGTCAATCAGGACGTCCTGGAACGCTTTGACGATCGTGTCGTTCCAGGCGAGTGTGAGCCGGCGCCCCTTGCCGGCGCCGTATTTCAAGACCACGTGGAAGGCCGGCCGGCCGTCGGGGTACCAGCCCTGGAAGACGCCGGCCGGGCGGTCTTCCTCCCAGATCCCCTCATAGGATTTCTGGCCGTTTTCGTACCAGTCGGTTTCCGCGCCGTGTTTACGGCCGGCCTTCCAGTGGCTCACCGCCAGAGGCTGGCCGTCGGACCGGAACTCGGCCTTGACCCCATCCAGCAGGCCTTGCCGGTACCCGGCCCGCATCTTGATCCGGCCGTCGAGGTCATATGCCGCCAGCTCGCCGGTATAGGGTTCCGGGTCGTGGATTTGATAGACCGCCCCGTGGCGGACGAGGGTCTGGTTGACATTCAACGGCGGGGGCACCCGCGTGCGGCAGCCGGCCGTCAGGATCAGGGGCGCAAGCATCAGG
>CAZUYI010000100.1:6147-8427 GCA_964624095.1 uncultured Verrucomicrobiota bacterium
TTCATGGATCGCCTTCCGGTGTGAGGGTGGCGGATTGCCAGCCGATGTCAACGATGTCGGTGGGGCATTCGGGCAAGGCGGCAAGGAACCGGCGCCCGTATCCCTTGTTCAGGACGCGCGAGTCGAGGATGGCCACGAGGCCCTCGTCGCGGGAGGTCCGAATGAGCCGGCCGATGCCCTGCCGGAACTTCAGGATGGCCTCGGGCAGGGAGTAGTCCCGGAAGGGATCGCCGCCGCGGGCGAGAATGCGGTCCATCCGCGCCTTGACCACCGGATCGTCCGGCACGGCAAAAGGCAAGCGCACGATGATCACGTTGCTCAGCGCCGCACCGCGCACATCCACGCCCATCCAGAAGCTGTCTAAGCCGAACAGGACGGCCGCCCCGTTCGCGGGCGGGGCGTCGTCGCCGTTGGCGCGCCGGAACGCCTCGAGCATGGCGTGACGGGGCAGCCCCGTGCCCTGCACCAGCAACCGGAGCCCGGCCTGCCCGAAGAAAGGCTCGACGTCGGCCGCCACGGCCTTCATCAGGTCGGCGCTCGTGAAGAGCACCAGGGCGCGGCCGCCGGTCCGGGCCACGAAATGGCGGATGGCCGGGCCCAGCGCCGCGCGGAAGCGCTCGGTGTCGTTGGGATCGGGCATGTCGCCGGCGATGTACAGCCGCATCTGCCGGCTGTAATTGAAGGGGGAGCCGACCACCAGTCCGCGGCACGGGTCCGCCCCGACCCGGCTCCGGAAATAGGCCAGCGGCTCGCCGTCGTCGCCGGGCGGCTCGTCGCCCGCGGACAGGGTTGCCGAGGTCAGCACCACCGATTGAAACCCTTCAAACAGGATGCGCCGCAGGGCCGGCGCCACCTCGATGGGGGCGGAATAGAGCACCCACTGCGGGCGCCGCGCCCCCTCGCGGGCCACCCAGTAGACCTGGTTGGGCTCGGTCTGCTGGAGGAATCCGGTCAGGCACCGTTCGAGCTCGAGGCCGCGCCGGCTGGCGGCATTCAGCTCGGCCTGCAGGTCGGGATCCGCCACGGAATCCGACCGCTGCCGTATCTCGCGCGCCAGGCGCGCCAGGCGCGGGCCCAGCGGGGATGCCAGGTCCAGCGGAGCCGGGACCGCCCGCTTGTCCGTCCGGCCTTCAAGGCGGGCCCACTCGCGGATGGCGCCGAACAAGCGGGCGGTTTCCTCCCAGAGCCCGGCGACGTCGGCCGCCAGCCCGCGCTCCTTAACGACCGCCAGCAAGCCCCGCCGGGTGTCCGGCGAATAGAGCCGCCGCAGCCATTGCTCGACCGCGCCCTGCGAGAGCCGGATGCCCAGATGGTCGCTCGCCGCGGCTTCGAGGCAGTGCGCCTCGTCGAGCACCAGGCACTCGAAGGCCGGCAGCCAGCCCTTGCCGTCCGCGCGCAGGGCCAGGTCCGAAAACAGAAGGTGATGATTGAGCACCAGCAGGTCGGCCTCAAGGGCGCGGGCGCGGGCGCGCATCAGGAAACAGCGGGCGGCGAACGGGCAGGACCGGCCCAGGCAGTTGTCGTATTCAGAGCAGACCAGGCTCCACAGCGCCGGCGTGCGGGTCTCGGACTCCATCCCCCGGGAGGCAGCGTCCGGCTGCCACTCGGCCAGGCTCCCGTCCCCGGTGGCGTCAGCCCAGCGCCGCAGACGCTCCAGTTCCCGCTCCTGGGCCCTGTTCAGCAGGTCGCCGCCCGCCGCGCGGGCCCGCTCGAGCCGCCGCAGGCAGAGGTAATGGGTGCGCCCCTTGCAGAGTTGGGCCGAGAACTCGATCCCGAGCGCCTGGCGCAGGAAGGGAATGTCCTTGAGCAGGATCTGCTCCTGCAGGGTGATCGTGTGTGTCGAGACCGCGGCCGGCGCGCCGCGCTCAACGGCCAGCACCACCAGCGGGGCCAGGTAGGCAAAGGTCTTGCCGACTCCCGTCCCGGCCTCCACCGCCAGGTGCCCGGGCCCGATCAGCGCGCGGGCCACGGCTTCCGCCATGGCCGCCTGCTGGGGACGGACTTCGAATGCGGGCGCGTGGGGATCTTGCCCGGCAGCGCGGCACGCCCGATCGAGCGCGCCGCCGGCCTGGAAAAAGGCGCTCATGCGCTCCGGCAGCCCGGCTTCGTCTCGGCGCTCGGCGTCGTCCCGTGTGGCAATCATCGGCGCCCGCAAAAAAATCGCTTGCCTACACTGCCCGGATCTGGCATGGTAGCGCCGTTCTCAAGCGAGCGTAGCTCAGTGGTAGAGCTCTACCTTGCCAAGGTAGATGTCGAGGGTTCAAATCCCTTCGCTCGCTC
>CAZUYI010000101.1:0-8423 GCA_964624095.1 uncultured Verrucomicrobiota bacterium
TCGGCGTCGGTTTTTGACCGGGTGCGCACGAAGGCGATCTGGAGAACCGTGCTTCGAAAATGGCAGTATGCCGCCAGGGCCACGCGCTCGAGGTCGTCGAAGGCCGCGCGATGCGCCGGCGTCACCGCCGGCGCAGCCGCTCGCAGGATGTCCAGCCCCCGCTTCCACCCCGAACTGAGCGCTTCGAACTGGCGCTCAAACACGTCTTCCGGATACTTGCTCCGCCAGCCGGCAAGGCTGTCATACGGGATGCCCACCATCGTGGCGGCGTAGCCCGTGGGCTCGGCGAACAGCAGGTTCTTCGGACCGACATTCTGCGGAGCCACGTAGAGCACTCCCACACTGAACGGGAACTCGCGAAACGCGGTGCTGAATGCCTGCCAGGCCTCGCGCACGGCCGAACCGGAGGCCCCGAACAGGCGGGAGGCCAGTCGCTCGGCGCGCTCCCGCAGCAGGCACAGGTTGCCGCCGGGAAAGCCCCCCAGGGTCCAGCTCAGCATCAGCCCCTTCACGCCGGCGCCGGCCAGGCGGTCGAGATGCTCTTCCACCAAGTCCGTGACCGGCAGATACGGCACGGCGCTGCATTCCCACGAATTGTTGACCTGGACCTTGGCGGCGATGGTCAAGCCGCGCCGGCGCGCGCGCGCCCAGCGCGCCAGCGAGCGAGGACTGGGCCCGGGCTGCGACATCGAGTAGTCGGATACCGTGCCCTCCACGCCGCCAATTCGGATGGGCAATCCCCCCTCGCTGGTGCACATGAGCCAGACGTCCTGCGGTAGCCGGTCTATGATCCCGGGCGCCCACTCGTTCCGCCAGGCCCAGTCCCAAGCCACCACCGGCGCCTCGGGCTTGACGCGGTGCACCCCGTCCGCCACGAGCTGGATGACCTCCGCAATCGCCTCCGCGGGATCGCGGCCCGCGCAGCGGGGACAATCGGTATACGGCGGATCCAGCCGGCCGCCCTTGGAAAAACAGTTGGTCATGTTTTCCGAGGCCGTGATCAGGAACGCCCCGCCCAGCTTCGGGACCTGCCGGAACAGCCGCGCACTGCCCTCCCGCAGCAGGGCCTTGACCTCCGGCACGGACGTGCACAGCGCGCCGTGCTCCTGGTATTCCGCGCCTTTCAGGTCCGGGTGCTCCCGGAAAAATGACAGGGGCATCCGGCGCGGCTCGTTCAGGTAGACGATCACGGATAGCCCGAACCGGTCCGCGCGCTCGGTCAGCGTTCGCAGGGCCGCCAGGCGCCGTTCGTACCCATGCGAAAATCGCCCGAACCGGCCGTCCCAGGAATCCAGCGTGTAGAGGATGACGGGCAGCCACACGGCGTTCAAGCCCAGGTCCGCGAGCCGCGCCAGCAGCCCGTCGGGATACGGGTCCAAGGCCGGGTTGATCAAGGGGTCCCCGTACAGCGCGCTGTAGGAATAGGCAAAGCGCAGGGCGAACGGGTGCACCAGCGCGGGCGGCCGCGACGCGCGGCGCGGCGGCTCCGCCGGCGCCTCAAACGCGTCCAGGAACCCGAAGGCCGACTCCCCGTCCGGCTCCTCGAGAGTCGGGAACAGGCGCCGTACCGTCTCCCGGATTCGGCGGGTCCGCTCGTGCTCCTCGTCCGTGAGAGGCCGCACGGCCACCGGCTCGACCGCCGGCTTCAGATCGCCCAGCTTGTGCCAGAGGAAATCTTCCTCCCGCAAGGTATAGTCCATCCGCTCGGCACTCCAGCCCAGGAGCTCGAGCAGTTGCCCGTAGGGCAGCAGATGCCAGTTGGCGCGGATCAGTGTCACGTAGCCGCGCTCGAGCCAGCGCGGGTTGACCCGCGGCGGCACGCGCAACCCGAGCTCGCCGGCCAGGCGCAGCACCGTGGGCTCGTCGGTCCGAAGAACGCGCGCCAGGGCAGCGGGCGGCACGGCTTCCCAGTTCCGCCAAATCACGGCCTGGAACCGGGTCGGGAAATGCGGAAACACCAGCGCCGGCGGACGGGACCCAGCTGGCAAGTCATCGAACATCAGTGTCAGACCTAAATATTAAACATTAAGAGCGGCCGTCAGTTGCCGGACGCGCTGCGCCAGGCGGGGATTCTTGGCCATGGTGTCGTCCAAGCGCTTGCGCTGCTGTCCGACGGCAGCGCCCGTGATATTCCCGTACTGGCGTCCCGCGGCACGCTGATTCAGCCCGCCGAGCGTACAGGCTAGTTCCAGCGCAATCGCTTTCGCCTCGCCGACGGCATTACCGTGCGCGCGGAGCAGGCGTTCGTCCTGGAGGCCACAGGCGCTGCAAACCGCCGCATTAATCCGGGCCAAAGAGACATGCTGAATCTGTGGCCAGACGATATCGGGATTGTGGCGGTTCCCAGTCTGTTGTAGGAGTAGTTGCCGATGGGTGTCGTCCGTGGAAGATCCGCGACCCACGGCGTAGGGACTGGCGCGCAAGGCATCTTGCAGGTCCTCGTCATCCCGCGAGATCATGGTTTCCACATACGTGCGGTACCGTCGGCGATTCGCCTGGAGAGTCCGTCCGCCCATGAGCATCAACCAGCGCACATTAACCGGCAGGATATCTTCACGCGCGCCAACATACGCCTGGTAACTGCTCCATGCATAGCAGGCCAATCGGTGCCGGCGTTCCGACGGCGAGCCGTCCTCCCCCCGGTCGCCTTTCACCGGATTCAAGTGAATGTATCGCGTCAGGGCCAGAATGTATTCGTCTCCGAACACCAGTTTGGCCCCGTACCATCCTTGGAACACATGCCCCGGTTTCTGGTGTTTATATCGCCAATACAAGCTGTAGGCCGTATTGAGGCGCTGCATGAACGCGTGCAGGTTCGGCTGCCGGGTCTCGATGAAGAGGTGATAGTGGTTGGGCAGAATGACGTAAGCATAGAGAGTCACGGAGTCTTTGCGCAACGCGCCGGCTAATTGCGCGACGAAGCGGGAATAATCGTCGGGGCCCAGGAAAATGGCGGCACGGCCATTCCCGCGAGCGGTGACATGGTATTTGGCGCCCGGATATTCTTTGCGCAAACAGCGAGGCATGTCATGCTTTTAGTCAAATGACCGAGGGGGCGCAACGATAATATTTATTATTTAGGTCTGACACTGATGCTACCGGATGCTGAACATGGAACCGGGCCAGACGAATTCGTAGGCGCCGATATCCACCTGCCGGGTAAACCGGTCCAGCCGGAGCCGGCCTTCCACGTCGAGAGCCGCGTCCATGGTGGGCGCATACAGGCCCTTGTTGACGCAGGGCGAATCCTGGATCAGATGGTAATCGCCTCCAGCCGCGTTCACAAAGCCGGGATCCGTGGAGATGTTTCCCGTCCCATAGCTGGCCCCGGGCGACGGCGCCAGGCAGCAGTTGCTATAGGCGATGTAATTCGTTTTGGAGTCCACCACATAATAATTGCTGTACGACCCGGCGGTATTGAAATAAAGGATGGTATTGACCGTTGTGTTGGTATAGGTCACGGTCCACACATGATCATTATACAGACCGCCTCCCGACCCGCCCGCCGAGTTGGCGACAATCGTGCAATCCCACAGTTCCCACGCGCATTTAAAGGAATAAAGCCCGCCGCCGTTGGTCTGGGCCGAATTCCCGGCGAACAGGCAGTCGCGCACGGTCATGCCCGCGGCGCCGGCACTGATATCGAGGCCACCGCCCGTATTCTCGGCCAGGTTATTCTGGAACACGCACCGCTCCCAGACGCTCCCCGGGCCCGTCCGCGCCCCGCCACCCGCGTTGCCGCCCGTGTTGCCGCGGATCACGCAGCCGACAATTCGCGTCCCGCCCAGTTCGTAGAGTCCGCCGCCGTAGCCCGAGCTCGCGGCGGAATATCGCCGGGCGGAATTGCCCTCGATCAGGCAGTTTGAGAGCACGGCCGAATACCCGCCCGCCAGGAAGAAGCCGCCCGCCTGGTAGGACGCGTAATTGGAGCTGACCGTGCAGTCGAGATAGGTGGCGGAGTTGATATTGTGAATCCCGCCTCCGGCCGACGACCGGTTGGATACGATGAGACACCGCTCCAGGATACTGTCGCCTTTCACATAGGCCGCCCCGCCGCCTGGCACCGCCGTACAATTTGAGACCACGCATCCTGCAACGCGGCCGGCATTGACGTCCATACCGCCGCCATAATAGGCGCTCCCGGTGGACGCATTATCGTACAGCGTACAATCAATCAGCAGGCTATCGGCGCCATAAACCGCCGCCCCTCCCCCATTCCGATTCGCCGTACAGTTCCGGATGACGCAATTGCTGACCGTCCCGCTGTCTATTCGAATGGCGCCGCCGGCTTCATAGGCCGAGCCTCCGCTCGTCGCCTGGCAGTTGCTGAACGTGAATCCAGACACCAGCGCCTGGGCGTGGTTCAACTGCGCCCCGCGGTACGTGCGGGTCGGCGCGTTGCCGTCTATCACCGTTTCCGCATGGCCATAGTGACCGACGACGGACACCGGGTTGGTGATCGAGAGTGTGGCGTTCAGGACATGGACGCCGTTCGAGACGAGGATGATATCGCCGGCGCCGGTGGCCTTCGCGAGCGCATTGCTGATCGTCGCCAGGGCGTTGGTCCAGTCGCCCTTGCCGGTGCGGCTGTCCACGCCGTTGGTGGCCACGTAATAGGTGTCGGCCGCGCCGCCGGCCGCGAGGGCCAGCAACCCGGCGAGTGTGGCGGCCATCCCCCGCGCCGACCGATGAGTACCGTTCATGGGGACTCCCTCCTATTGGAGTGTGGTGGAACTTACTGCTGAAGTACCATTCCCGGGTCGTCACGGGATCGCGTCCCGGCTTCGAGCCCGACCAACTTGGCCCAGGCCAGGTAAAAGAGCTGATGACAGGGTGTCACGTTGGCGATCGTGAGCGTGTTCCGGCCGCGTCGGAACACGGTCCGGTCCACGTGCCAGGCGAAGGCCAGCATGGGGTCCGGGCGGAATTCCGTAGCGCCTTCGAAGACACGGCGGCCGTTGATTTCGAGGCGGAGCCGCACGGCATCGCCCGCGACGCCGGTGAACCGGCCGTCGCGGCGCCCCATCAGGCAGAGCAGCGCGGCACGGCGCGGCCGGCCGGCCAGCGTAAACACGGCCCGCGTGGCCCTGAGATACGAAGGGAGCGGCCAGGACCACACGGGCGTGACGGCCTCCCCCGCATAGCGGCTGCCCGCATAGCCCGGGAAACAGGGCGCCGGGAGATAGAGGCCATATTCCGTTTGTTGGGGGATATCAGCCTTCGCGCCGCGAACCACCCGGCCGGCGCCGGCGTTCCGGACGAGCGGCGCCAGCCATTCGCCGTTCAATTCGTTGATCAGCGGCGAAGGTGCGCCGCGCCGGCTCGCCTCCGCGAGGGCCGCCCTGGCCTCGCGCAGCAGCGCCCGCATACGGCGCACGGCATCGGCATCCAGCGGCACGCGCGTCTGTGGGGAGCGCAGGAAGACGAACCGGTCGTGCAGCTCGCCGCAGGCATCCCGGAACCGCAGCAGGCTCGCGACAGAGGCCGGGCCGGCGACCGCCGCGAGAGCCCGGCGCAGGGAACGCTCCGCCTCGTGGCGCTCCGGATTCCACATGTAGTCGGCCACCTGCCAGAGGGCGACCCGCATGACCTGCTTGACCGGCGCGGTCCAGGCCACGGCGCCCGGCGTGGTCCGCCCTTCCATGCAATAATCGATCATCATCCCGTGACCCGTGCTCGACGGAAGCCCCTTGAAATACCCGGCGCCGAACGGGTCAAACAGGTAGCGGGGCGCCGCGTGCAGGCAGTTGAAATCGTTGTTCCAGAAAAACGGCTTGCGGCCGATCAGGGCGCGGTAGCGGTCCAGATGAACGCGTCGCAGGTCGGGAGACCGGACTCCGTTACCCGTCCACACGATGCCCACCTCGGGCGGCAGGGCCCGGCCCAGGGTCCGCAAGTAAGCCTCGCCGAGGGTGTGCAACGGGCCGCGCGGCAAATAGTAATAGACCGGGCAGACCAGCAGCGTGACGCCGGGATAATCGCGGCACAGGCGCGCATAGATCCGTCCGGCCACGTGCGCATGGGCTCGGCCGAGGTCCCCGCGGAACCGCCGCCGGTCGTCGGGATCGGTCAGGATGTAGTGGCTGGCCGGCCCGTTAATTTTGGACGCATGGTCATCGAAGGCCAGCATGACCATCCGGCTGCCGGCCTCGAGCGACAGGCACAGGGTCCGATAGAGCCGCTCGATGTCGCGGTTCGACCCGCACTGGATCTTGAACGCGCCGCCGTAGCCGCCGTCCGGGCTGCGCAACGGGTTGACCACCTGCAGGACCTGCGCGCCGTGCCGGGGCGCCTCGCGGCAGACCCGCCGCAGGTAGGCGCGGTAGGGGGCCGGCGGCGTTTTCCAGCGGTGAAGCAGATGATACTGGTTGACCACCCACCCGTTCAGCTTGGCCGCGGCGAGACAGGCGCAGGCCCGCGGGCTGTTTAGGTTCATGCCGCGGAAGGGAACCGTGGGATAATCGTCCACCGTGGCCCGCCGCAGGATGATGCCGCCGGGCCGAACGGTGCAGAGCTGCTTCAGCGACTGGACCCCGAAATAACAGCCAGCCGGATCGCTGCCGCCGCACAGGATGAAAGCCGGCGGACCGGCTTCCAGGAACCGGATCCGATAGCCTTCCCGGCCCGGCTCCGCCGGGCCCAGGCGCAGGCGCCGCCGCCGGCACAGGGTCAGGAGCCGCCCATGCGAGGCCGGGGTACCGAGCATGACGATGAGCGTGACGGAGGCGGGCGGCGTTTCGTCCTCGCGCAGCACCGCCACGCGGACGCCGGCATGCAAGGCCTCGAGGTGCCGCTTCCACTCGGCGGCGGCCTCGAGTTCCGGGGCGGCGGCGCGGCGCCCCAGGCTGACCGCGCAGACAGGCCGGCCGTCTCCGCGCGCGGCCAGCGCGACCGGCCGCCCGCCGTAGACGGCCCGCTTGGGCGCGGGAATAATGCCGCCCGGCCAGAAGAAGGCAGGCGGCGCCGGCTCGCGGAACCCGCTAACACGCGTATTCATGAAAGATTCCTTGCCCTGCCTGCGATTCAGTCCTGCTTTTTAAAATACCGGTCGAGTTCGAAGTCCCCTTCCTCGCTCGAGACCCGGACGCGCAGGCGGCTGTTCTCCGCGCGTTCCGGGAGCAGCATCCGGACCGGCTCGGGCGTTTGCCAGTGATAGAACAGGCGGTCACTCCGGGCAATCTCCTGGACGCCTTGCCATTCTCCGCCCGCATCGCTTGCGGCGACGTCCACGCGCACGGCGTGCAGGATTTGGCTGGCGTGTACCACCAGGCCGAACCGCGCTTCGGGGGCAATCCGGTCCCGCACGGTGACAGACCCGATTTCCAGGTCCCGGATGTCGATCGTGCAGCTCGGTGCATAGCCGGCGCCCGGCTCCCAGAGCAGCGGGGCGAACCGCTCGACGGCATGGGCATCCGGGCTGCCCGGCCGCAGGATCATGCTGACTTCCCGCCCGCGGTCCAGCGGGCAGGCGCGCACCAGGTTGACCGTCCAGCCCGGCCCGGGTGCGGAGCGCAGCGAGGCCAGCGGTACGCTCAACTCGGCGGTCCAGCGGTCTGGCCCCCGGCGCACGGCCGCCTCCAGTCCCGGACATTGCCAGGCATTGTCACGGACCGGCGGCCCGGCCTCGGGCTCCGGGCGATTGTACTGCTGTCGAACCCTGCCGGAGGCGGCGATCATGAAATGCACGTAATCCCGGCCGAGCCCGGGCGCGGCCAGGAACACTTCCACGGTGTCCTGGTCCGCGACCGGCGTTCCGGCGACCGGCCAGGCCTCGAACCCCGCATAGAGCGCTCCGGCGTCGTGGAGCAGTCGCACGCGCGTATCGGCGCGCGCCATGACCGCGTTGGAGCCCGGCGCCAGGAAGCATTCCACGGGCGGCGCGCCCGCCCAGGCGGGCTCGTCCAGCACGCCGTCCACGGCGATGGGCGCGGGCGCCGGCGCGGCCCGCAGGGTACGGCCGGCGGTGAATTCCGCCAGCACCTCGGCGGGCACGGCCCCGCGCCGCAGCAGGTCCGCCTGTTCGCCGCGGACCTGGACCAGGTCCGCCGCGAGCGGATCGAGGTCCACCCGGTCGGCCATGCCGGCGCGCCAGCCGGACGACCACTGGTTGGCATCATCCTGGCCGAGCACGGGATCATGCGGGCGCTCGGCGAGCAGGCGCTCCCGGCCGGCCCGCGCCTCCTCGAGCCGCGCGGCCGCGCCCTCGAGCGCGGCGCGGGCAGCCCCGGCGTCCTGCGCCAGCGCCCGTTCGCGCGCCCGGATCACGCATCCCCGCACTCCGGCCACCCAGCACGCGCCATGAACGATTTCCCGCAGGGCCACGAATCGCCGGAAGGCGTAGTCGTCCATTCCGAGCCGGCCGCCTTCCTCGCCCATCAGGGCCCAGGCGTCATCGAGGGCGCGGGCGCCGCGCGCGGCCATGG
>CAZUYI010000102.1:0-3778 GCA_964624095.1 uncultured Verrucomicrobiota bacterium
GACCGCGCCCTGTCCCGGATCGTGCTGCGGCACGGTGCGCAAAACAAGGCCCAGCTCGGCCCCCTGGCGCTGAGCGCCGGGTCGGACGGGGCTTGGACGCCCCTCGAGGCCGCCCGGACCGAGAAGGGCGACGAGCTCACGCTGACCCTGTCCCCGCCCGTGCGCGCGCGGTCGCTCCGGCTCGCGTGCGAGACGCGGCTGCCCCAGTTCGTGCTGACCATCGACCCGGCGGACATGGCCCCGCTCAAAACGCGTCCGTTTTACATGACGCCGTTTCAGCGGCGCTATCTCTTGAAGGGCGATTTTCCGCGGCCGGACCAGTTGGATCCGGAGTCATTCCAGGGTCTGATTCGCGCCTGCCCCGACACGTTCATGGGCTTTACCGCCGCCGCCGAGTGGGACAGCGCGATGGTGACCAAGACCCGGCGCGCCGTGGTGCTGGATCCCGCGAGCGTGTTTGCCCGGTACATGCCGCCGTACACGAACCGGGTCGAGGCCTACGAGAGCGTGAAGCGCTATTTCGAGTACCTCAAGACCATCTCGCACGGCGCGCTGCACGCGCTCAGCGGCGGCCTGCCGATGTCGCCCTATGCCGCCGAGTGGGGCGCCCGGACCCTGACCATGGAAGTGTCCGGCTCCAACCGCAGCGTGCCGGTGCGCTCCGCCTTGCTCTTTACCCGCAGCGCCTCGCGCCAGTACGGGCTGCCCTGGCAGGTCTACTGCGCGGTGAACTGGCCCATGACGGGCGTCAGCATGGGCGACGCGCACCCGGGCTTCGACAAGCCCGGCTACGGCAAGCCGGTCTCCCAGTTCCAGCGGGAATGGCTGACGGGCTATTACCTCGGCGCGACGCTCTTCGACGTCGAGGGGCAACTGGTGGGCACCGTGCTGCTCAAGCAGCCGGGCGAGACGACGTACCGGCTCAGCCCGCACGGCGAGGCGGTCAAGGCGTTCTACGAGTGGGCCCGGAGCGAGGCCGGGTCCCGCGGCACGAGCTACGCGCCGCTCCTGTTCCTGGCCGACATCCGGCACGGGCGCTCCGCGCGCCGGCATGGCAGCACGGAGGGCCGAGACAGTCCAATGGACTGGAAAATCTGGATAGACCTCGAGCTCGAAGACAGCGACTACATGCTCGAGCATTTCGTGAGGACGGTGGACCGGTTCCAGAACTCGAACATGCCGGCTTTGGGCGAGAACGATCCGGACGGGAGCAAGGCCCGGGCGCTGTACCTGCCGGCGGACCCGGCGCGGCGCGCGTTCGTGGAGTCCTATTTCGCCGGGCTCGACCCGAAGGTGTACAGGCTGGAGGATTACCGGGCGCCCTACAGCCCGAACCTGGCCAACTCGCGGATCGGCGAGATTTACGACGTGTTTTTCGCCAACCCGCCCAGCCAGGGCGGCGCGATCCGGAAGGAGCATCTCGACCGCTACGCCTCGGCGCTGCTGATGGGCGAGATCGACATGAACGACGCTCTGGCCGAGCGCCTGAAAACCTACGTGCGCGAGGGCGGCACGCTGGTGGTCAACAGCGCCCAGTGCCGGGGGCCGCTGGCCGATCCCGCGTTCCTCGGGCTGACGGTCGGCGCGGCGCCGGCGGAGGAGGAGGGGATGGAGGTGCTGCCGGTGACGCTAACCGGGGCGGAACCCGTGCTGGCGACGGCGCGCGGGACGCCGCTGGTGACGCGGCACCGGGTGGGGGCAGGGCACGTGCTGGTGACGACGCCGCGGTACCTGCTGATGAAGGACAAGCGGGAGCCGAGCCCGCTGATCGAGGCGCTGCTGGCGCGGCTGCAGGACGAGACGCTGCCAATCCGGTTTTCGGGGTCCTGCCAGTTCATGCTGAACCGGACCGCGCCGGACACCTGGCGGGCGGTGCTGATGAACCACGAGGGCGTGGTCAAGCACGGCGGCCGGAGCGAGACGCATTTCCTGGCGTGCTACGACAGCGACGTGACGCTCGACGCGCCCGCGGGCGTGCAGGCGCGGGAAGTGTATGCCGGCGCCGACCTGGCGGTCGAGGCGAAGGCGGATCGCACGCTCGTGCGCGTGGCCGTCCCGGCCGGGCAGGTGCGCGTGGTCGAGTTCCGGGGCGTCCGGCTGTAGCCCGCCGTGTCCTGTCGAGCAGGACACATGGGCGAATGACACGTTTGGGTGGAGAACACACGGTGAAGTTTCCCGATCGTCCCGGCGGCGATCCCTTCCGGCTTCGTGATTCGCAATGCCTGACGGTGGCCGCTCCGCGTTCGGAGCACGGCCGGGCGGCGGCCCGGCGCGCGGCACACGCGCTGCGCCAGGCGTGCGGCCGCGTCGACCTGCTCGAAGATCCCGCGCCCGCCGCGCTCGAGGCAGCCGGCGGCCCCGTGGTGGCGGTCGGCAACCTGGCCGACAGCCTCGCGGTGCGCGACCTGTATTTCCGGTTCCTCTGCGCCACGGACTGCTGGTATCCCGGCCCGGGCGGCTGGGAGGTGCGCCGGCTGGTCAACCCCTACGGCGGCGGCTGCCCCGGGCTGCTGCTCGGGTACAGCGACGCGGCCGGCGCCGAGGCCGCGGCCGCACGCCTGGAGCAGGCCCTGTCCGACGGGCCGTTGCCGCCGTATCTCGTGCAGGCCGCCCGCCTGCCGCTGAGCGACGCGCACGCGGCGGAAATCCGGGCGGCCCGGCTCGAGCCGGACACCCTTTTCATGAATCGCGGCACGACCGTCGCCGACTGGAAGGGCTATCTCTATTACCTGACCGGCGAGCCCGCGCTGGGCGCTGAATACCGCGCCGTCTGGCGCCGCTACCGGGAGTTGCCGCCGGCGCACCTCACGAGCCTGAACAAGTTCCTGCCGTTCCTGCTCACCGAGCCTATGGGCCTGTTCCCGGAGGACGAGCGCGCGGCCATCTGCCGCTATATCCGGGACTGGGCCGAGGGCCCGGAAGGCGTCGGCGTCGTCCGCAACACGCTCACGGTGGCCATCGGGCCGCACACGCCCCGGCACAACCACGACCTGATCCCCGCGCTGGCCCTGGCCTACGTATCCGAGTTTTTCAAGGCCCGCTGGCCGGACATGCCGGAGCCGCGCGCCTGGCGGGACTGGGCCGACCGCGAGTACGCCCCATACCGCTCGGGCTGGAAGGACGCCTGCGACGGGCTCTGCCACACCTGGTACCTCTCGCAGCCCGTGATCGCCCATTACGGGTTGCTCGACCCGGCGCACCGCTTCTACGCGGAGGGCGGCGCGCGCGCGGCCGCCGAGTGCGCCGTGGCCATCGTCAACAACGCCGGCTGGATGCCCTCGGCCGGGGATTCCGACCTGCACCGCCAGTTTCCCGGTCCGACGCTCCGCACGGCGGCCGCCTGGTACGGCGACGGCCGCTACCGCTACGTGCACGACCGCGCGCCGCTGCACCGGCGTCTCTCGAAAAAGCAGGCGGCCCCGCTGGTGCGCGCCTTCGACACCGGCCTCGATCCCGTCGAGCCCCGCGACCAGGTCGGCATCACGGTCATCCCCGTGGACCCGGCCTGGTACCACCGGCACTCGAGTTACCCGGCGGATGTCGCGCGCTACCTGGACCCGGTGCCGCCCGGCGTCCCGCTCGAGCAGTGTTTCGACAAGATCGCCGTGCGCGCCGGGTGGGGGCGCGACGACGATTACCTGCTGCTCGACGGCCTGAGCGGCGGCGCCCACTCGGGCAATGACGCCTGCGGCTTGCTCGATTATTCGCGGTTCGGCGTCTCCGGGCTCGTCGGCTCCTCCGAGAAGGGCGGGCTCAACACCGACCTCATGATCGTGCG
>CAZUYI010000102.1:3788-4384 GCA_964624095.1 uncultured Verrucomicrobiota bacterium
GCCGCGCCGGCATTCGCGCGCCTCGAGGCGCGCGACTGGGATGCCGTGTCCGGCGCCGCCTACGTGAAGGTCGCCCTGCCCGGCTACAGCCGGGCCGACTGGACCCGCGAGCTGTTTTTCCGGAAGGGCGCCTGCCTCGTGGTGTGTGATACCATCACGCCGCACGAGGATGGCGACTATGTGATCGAAGCGATCTTCCGCGTGCCGGGACGGGCCGCGATCGAGGGCCGGACGCTGGCCCGCGACTGGACGGCGCCGGGCGGCGCGGCCGTTCGGTTCCGGCTCGAGAGCCTGCCCGTGCCGGGATCCGAGGTCCTGGCCGCGGAACACGTGTTGCCGATCTGGCGCGAGTCGGAAGCCAATCGCCAGGTCTGGGAGGAGCGGTACGCCAATACCGATGGCGCCATGACGGAGTGCCGCACCCGGATCGTCGGCCGGCTGCGCGCCGGCGTCGCCCTGCGCCTGGCGCACCTGGCCCAGCTCCGCGGGCCGGGCGAGCCGGACTGGCGGCTCGATACGGATCGGAACGGCCTCGCGATCACGGACGGCGCGCGCCGGCACGCGCTGCGCGGCTGGCCGGCCGCGCGTCGTGCCGT
>CAZUYI010000102.1:4394-6271 GCA_964624095.1 uncultured Verrucomicrobiota bacterium
CGGCCGCGCCATCGCTGTGCGGCCCGTGTTCCAGGCCGGGCACCCGGTCGCCTGCCTCGAGCCGGACGGCGCCGGCCTGCTTCTCGGTACGGACGGCGGCGAGGTGATTGCGCTCAGGCCGGATGCCGCGCCGGCCTGGCGCGCGCGGCTGCCCGGCGCCATCCGCTGCGTGGCCGGCACCGGGCCGGAGTGCGGGTCCGTCCGGCTGGTCCTGGCCGGATTCGGGGAGCGCGGCCTCTGGATCGGCGACGGGAACGGAAAGACGCTGCGCCAGTTCGAGTTCCCGTACCGCGAAACGGCCTGGCCGTGGTGTCAATCGAGGACTGCCGGCGCCGCCGCCGCGGTCGGCGTCCAACACGAGGGAATACCCTGTTTCGTCGTGGGCACCGGCGACGGCTACCTGCACCTCTACGATCCCGACGGCCGCGAGCGCTGGTACGTGCTCTTCCCGAGCCTCGGCGTGCCCGGCACGCTCCGCGTCGTGCGCTACGGCCGGTCGCCAGAGCCCCGCATCCTGGCCGCGCCCCGCCTGAAGTCCAACCGGCCGCACATCATGCTGCTCGACGGGAACGGGACCTCCGTGGCGTTTGCGCCGATGACCCGGGAATCCGGCGGCCCGCTTGCGGCCTTCGATCTGGCCGCGGGCGCCGGCCGCGTGCTGGTCGCGGGCGCCCTGGACAAGGACCCGAACCTGCAGGTCTTCGATTTGGCCCGGCTGGACGATCTGGCGCCGTACCCGTACCCCGACCACGTGCCGGCCACGGCCTCGGCCATGGATCCGCGCCGGTTCGGCGGCTGCCGGCTGTGGGACCGGAGCCTCGGCGGCGGCGCCACCGGCGTCGTCGTGGACGCCGGGGCCCAACGCGTCTATGCCGTCACCGACCTGGGCTTCGCCGCGGCCCACGGCCTCGACGGAGCCCGGCTTTGGCAGCGATTGTTCCCGATGCCGCTCGCGTGTCTGGTCCGGGTTGGCGGTCGCCTGATCGCGAGCGATGGGGCCGGTTCGTTGATCGGCTTCTCGGCATCCGGCGCGGTCTCCGACGCCGGCGCCGTGCCCGGCCTGACGCGCCTGCTGCCGGGCGGAGCGCGTCATGCCTGGGCGCTGGCGGGCAACCAGGTGCTCAGAATGGAGGAGGAATCCGACGCGGCGGCCCCGGCATAGCAGGGGCGCGGAGGCGGTTCATCATGTACGCTGCGATTCGTCAGTGCGCTCGGCCGGCGGGCATGGCGGGGTGGCTGCTCATGACCGCCGGAGGCATGGGCGCCGAGGCCCCGACGGCGGGTCCGGACACGTCCACGCGCCTGCCCATTCCGGCGCGCGTGGAGATCGCGGCGGGCTGCGAACTGAACCTCTGGGATGACACGCTCTGGCCGGTTGCCGGCCCGCCGGCCCGCGTCGACATCCGCTGCGAGGTCGGACGCCGGACCGGGCGCGGATTCCATTTCGCGCCCGGCCTCGATCAGGCGGGCCGCGTCTACCCGGCCGTGGCGGAGGTCCGGTCCCCCGATGGGGCTGTCTTGAGCTCGCAGCCCTTCGAGATTCGCGTCGCGCCCCATGATCCGGTTCCGGCGCCGCTCCAGGTGCTGTTCCTCGGGGACAGCTTGACGGCTGCCGGCGTGATCTCAGCCGAGGTGAAACGCCGGATCGAGGAGGCGGGCGGGCCTGCGCCGGTCCTGCTCGGCTCCGCCGGCGCCTCGGATGATAACCGGCATGAAGGGCACGGCGGCTGGTCGTTCCGCACGTTCGTCGGCCCGCTCACTACCTTTTACCGGTTCCGGGTTTCCGGGGTTGCGAACCCGCCTCCGATCGCCGCGGGCTACGAGGCCGGCGGCCGGATGTTCCGGCTGGCGCGCGACACGCGGCTGGCGTCGCTGGT
>CAZUYI010000102.1:6281-8288 GCA_964624095.1 uncultured Verrucomicrobiota bacterium
CCGGATGTTCCGCGTCCGCGAGCGGCTCCTCGAGCCGGACGGCGCCGGCGCCTGGCGCGGCGCGCTCGTCTGCCAGGTGCGGGCCAGGGACAACCCGGGCATCGGCCCCACGAACATGCCCGCGCCCCCGGCATCCGGCATCCTGCGCCGCAGGGATTTGGCCCGGAACGCCGACGCCGAAATCCGGTACGACCTCGTCGAGTTCCCCGTGCCGGGCAATCCGCTCTGGGACCCCGGCCTGAACGGCGGGCGCGGCGGCCTGCACCTGCGGCGCTACATGCATACCCGCCGCTGCTGGGGCGCGGCGGACCGCATGGATGTCGCCTTCGTCATGCTGGGCGTCAACGACTGCAGCGGTGTCGCGATCCAGCCCGACTCCGCGCGCGAGCAGTCACTCGACCTGCTTCTGGCGCAGTGCCGGACGCTCGTCGCGGCCATTCTCGATCCCGAGTGCGGCTATCCCGGCTGCCGGGTCGTGCTGGCATTGACCCCGATCGGCTGCAACACGCCGGAAGCCTATGCCGGCGGACTCGAGTTCATGACCCGCTACGAGGCCGCCGTGCGCGGGCTCTGGGAGCGGCTCCTGCGCGAGTTCGACGGGAATCCCGCGCATCCGCGCGTGCGGGTGGCCATCGCCGGGCTGATGGCCGACCGCGACCTCGGCTACTCGAAGGCCGAGCGGCGGGTAGACGGGGAGATCCGGCTCGTCCACAACAACGCCGTGCATCCCAACGAAACCGGGTACCGGCAGTCGGCCGCGGCCTGTTATTCCACGCTGCGCGGCTGGCTGGCCGACGAGCCGATCGGCGCCGCGCCGCGAGAAGCGGTGTCACGCCGCATTCAATCCCCCGATGTTGATCCCACCCGCAACCAGGAGGCGCGCTGATGCAACTCGCTCTCGCACGAAGAATCCCGGCGTGGCTGGCCGCATGCGTGCTGCTGGCCGGGAGCGCCGGCATCGCGGAACCGGCGGACGACGACGCCCTGATCGGGCACTGGCCGCTCGATGAAGGGCAGGGGTACATCCTCAAGGACGCCGCCGGCCGGGTGGGCGACGGCGAACAAATCGGCGCCGAGTGGGTGCCGCTGGGCTCGGGCTGGTGCCTGAAACTCGGCACGCCGTTCAAGGCGGACATTGACCTCGATCGCCCGCGCTCGCCGCTGTTCGCGAAACGGGGGGCGGACCGCGACGGCTTCGCCTATGCCCGGCTGCCGCTGAGAAACGCCTGCCGGCTCGCCGCGCAGGGCGGCTTGCGCCACAAGACGCTGTCCCTCTGGCTCAAGCCGCTGGACGGCGGCGCGGCGGACCCGCGGCAGTCCGACCGCGTGAACGCCTTTTATGGGGGCGGGTTCATGCTCACGATCAGCCGGTCGGACACCAGCCGCCCGAACTGGGTCGGACACGTGTTCGGGCAGGGGAACCACCTGTCCATCCAGGGCCCGGTGGTGGACGAAACGGCCTGGACACACCTGCTGCTGACGCACGACGACGTGTTTGCGCGCTTTTACGTCAATGGCCGGGAAATCGGCGCCGAGAACGGACCCTACCTGATGGCCCGCGCCGCGTTCCCTGTCTCGGAAAAAAAGGGCGCCTACGGGATGTATGTCTCCACCAGCCTGATCGGGCGCGACCAGATGTACCCCTACAAGGGCCTGGTGGACGACATCCGGCTCTATGCCCGGTCCTTGACGGACGCGGAGGTGCGGGCGCTCCATCAATCGGGACTCGAAAGCCGGTCCGCGCCGTGAGCGGGCGCATGCGCGCATTGACCGGGTGTGCCCCCCGTCAAGGGCGGGCGAGCCGGGCACGGCAGCAAGGGCGAGCACGGGAAAGGATGATGATATGAGACGGATCCTCGTGGCGACGTGGGCGGCGTGGATGGCGGCGAGTGCGTGGGCGGCGGGCGGCTGGGTGGCGGAGCCGGACCGGTCGCTGGGCGCGGAGTGGCCGGTCCCGGCCTTTGCGGGCCGGGACCTGTGGACGCTGAGCTGGGAAGTCATGTTCGA
>CAZUYI010000103.1:0-2920 GCA_964624095.1 uncultured Verrucomicrobiota bacterium
TAGCCGGGCATCGTTTCATGCGTAAGGATCCAGAACCGCGTTCCGGTCAGCAGGCTCCACGCTCTGGCATACTGATGATCCGCCAGAGCCTGGTGCGCCGTCGCGGCTGTCTGGGTAACGAAGACCAGGTCCTGGGAGGCTGCAGCCCGGCGCACCTGGGGAATGGCCGCCAGGCTTTCCGCCTGCCGGATCAGAACCTGCATGTGGGCGAGGTCTCGCCCGTCCGGCCCGCCCGACGCCGCACCCCCGGTGCTGAGCATGGCAGCCATCACCATCATCAGTCCGGCAATCTGTCTATGTCTGTGCATGGTGCCCTGCCGTGGCCTCCCAATAAACGATGCCTCCGCGCCGGCATGCCGGCGCGGGCCGTCTTCCCGGTGCCCGCGTCATGGTTGATACGTATCCGGCGTATAGTCCGTCGGCTCCGTGCCCTCCTCGAGTTGCGCGGCGTCGAGCCAGAACGTCGGCGGATCGTCCGGCTGCTTCAATGCCGATTCCGTTCGCAGGTAGACGCCGAGATAGGACCAGGCGCGGGCTGCCGTGCCGGTACACGACGCCCGGGTCCAGTCCGGGCCGACCGTGACCTTGGTCCAGTCGGCCGGGCCGGCGATTTTCATCCAGACCTCCTGGCCGGGCCGGTCGGCCTTGAGGAAGAGCGAGAGCGTGTAGGTCTTGTCCGGGTCGAGCGACACGCTGTTGCGGGTCGGGGACGTCTGAAGCTGGTGATGGCCGCGCAGGCGCAGGCTGACCGTCCCTTCGTGTCGCACGGTCTCGTCCAGGGCCAGCCGCGCGCCGGGGTTGCCGGTGAGGTCGTTCGTGGACCGGTACCCGGCGGTCAAGGAGAACCAGCGGTCGGGGTAGCCGGGCAGGGTGGCGTGCTCGAAGCCCGAATTCGGCAGCAGGTTCCGGCTGGTTTCGACCGGGCCGATCGGCCGCAGCACGAGGTCCGAGACCCAGGCGGTGCCGACGTACTTGGTTGGCGACGCCTGCACGGAGAGCACGGCCGTTTCCGGCTCGGGCCCGGTCTGGAAGGCGCCCTGCACCGGTTCCCACTCGCGCGTGTCGCGCGGGGTCTGGTTCAGCCGGTAAAAGGACTGGCACATGACCAACGACCGGTTCCGGGTCGTGGACCAGACGGACACGTCCGGCCCGGCGTAGCCGTCGAACGGGCCGGACTCGAACTCGCCCCGGACCCGGAAGGACACCCGGTAGCGCGTGGCGGGCTTCAGCTCGATCGGGACGTGCTTGACGCGCACCACGGTCTTGGTCCCGGCCGCGCGCTCGAGGCGCAGGCATCCCGCGCCGGCCTCGTGCCGCGCCGGCCCGTCCCCGGACAGGCCCGACCAGACCGCCGGGTCGCGGACCTGGGGATCGAGCACCAGGTTGTCTCCGCGCGCCGGCTCGCACTCAACGGCCAATCGGAGGTGCACCGGCCCGCCGGGTCCGGCGCCGGCCAGGCGGTAGGCCCGTGTGCCGTGCCCTTCGAGCCGGTCCGTGAACGCGCCGGCGGATACCGGGTAATCCGATCCGGGCCGGAACCGATCCGAGACGCGCAGCGTCTTCTCGGCCGGCGCGACCGTCCAGGTGACGGACGCCGGGGCCGAGCCGGCGTTCGCCGCCAGCAGGACGCGCTCGCCGTCCGGGAACTCGAATATCCGGGCGTACACCGGTTTTTCGCCACCTTCCGGCAGGCGCTCGAGCGACTGCGGCGGCGCGTGCCGCAGGAGGGCCGGGCTGAGTTCGCGCAGCTCGGCGAACAGGCGCCGGAACTCGGCATGTGTATCCCGGTGCCGCAGCGGCCAGATGAAATAGAACAGGCCCTTGGCGTCATGGATCAACGCCAGGTAGGTCTGCGCCCGCTGGACCGCCGGCGGCAGCAGGTGGGGCGACCCCGAATACTCCTCCGAGGTGAGCACCACCCAGAGCGGCTTCTGCACCGAGCGCGCGACGTTCCGCGCCTTGTCGAGCCAGCCGAGAAAATGCTTGAACTCGTTGTCGCTCCCGCCGCCGAGATAGATGTCGAGGCAGCCGATGTCGAAGCCGTCGGCCCAGTCGGCGGGCAGCGCGCGGCAGAACACCGTCAGGTTCGGGTGGCGGCCGTCCCGGCTGTCCAGTTCCTGCTTCAGTTCCCGGAGCACGTCCCGGTGCACGTCGTAGGCCGGCTCGTCAAGGCTGGTCCAGGCCAGCAGCGAGCGCCGGGGCGCGATGCCCTGGAGCAGGCCGGGCAGCCGGTCCCGGATGCCCTCGCGCACGGCCTCCGGCCAGGCCGGGTCATAGAGTCTGACCGGGTTGGGATCGGGCGCAATGCGCGTCTGGTTGATATGGTAATCGGTCCCTTCCACCACGAAGAGTCCGAGCCGTTCGGCCTCGGCGTGCAGGGCGGCCAGTTTCTCGATGTCGGCAAAGCGGCCCCACTGGAACAGCGTGTTTGCGCCGAGTTCCGCCATCATCGGCAGGGCGCCGGCGCCGCTGAACGAGACGTGGCCGTACGGGAACAGCGGCGCGCCGTTGACCTTCAGGCCTCCGCGCCAGCGGTCCACCTGCACGTCGTTGCCCGATTCGGCCGGCGCGCGCCGCACCAGCGTGCAAGACTCCTCCGCCAGGCTCGTGCCGCGCGCGTCCTCGAGGCGGACCTGCAGCCTGAACCGGCCGGGCGGCAGGCCGTCGAGCGGGACCGGGATCCGGCCCTCCGCCGCATCCGGGCGCGCGACGAGGTCGGGCCGTTCGCCGTCCGGCCAGGCGATCCGCACCCGGCACCCCGCGCGTTCGGAGTCCGGCAGCAGGGTGCGGTAGACGACGTGGGCCGCCGGCTCGCCAAGGTAGTAGGAGAGGTCCGGGGCCGCGGCGAACAGGCGGGCGGCCTCGTCCTGCGCCCCGGGCTGGGTCCATGCCCACGAGCCGAGCGCGTCCCGGAACTCGG
>CAZUYI010000103.1:2930-8248 GCA_964624095.1 uncultured Verrucomicrobiota bacterium
GAGGCCCGGCGCGCGACGAACTCGCGTACGGGCACCCGGAGCGTCAGAGCCCGGGTTAGGCCGGGGGTCAATGACACGGACTCGCCGGGCACGCGCGCCGGGGCGCCGTCGGCCGGGGCATCGAGCGCGCAGACTTCGACCGTTCCGGCGGCGGCGCCGTCGTTGCGCAACCCGGTCCGTATCTCGTAACCGCGGAAGGGGATGTCCATGAACGGGCCGACCTGCGCCTGGAGCACCACGGGGGCAAACACCGGCTCGCCCTTGACGCCCGCCAGCCCGTCTAGCCGTCCGAAGCGGGCTGGCTCATGGAACGTGCGCTGGAGCGGCGCCCACGAGCTGAATTCAGGCGGCGCGCAAGCCCGCCGGGTCCGAGCCAGGTTCAGCGTCCAGGGCTCGGGCCCGGCCTCGGCGGCCAGGTAGAAGAGCGGGATCGCCAGTTCCGCCGTCCAGCACGCCTGGCGGGTGTCAAGCGACGCCGCGCTGCGCCAGTGAGCGTCCCACGGCAGGCTGATCTGGGCGCCTTCGGCCCGGTTGTCGCCCTGCAGCCCGGCCGCATTGACGACGAAATGATAGTAAGTCCGGCAGCCGGTGCCCGGGCTGATAAAGACTTCCACCGAGTCGTCCTCGTGCACGGACTGGTCCCGGGCGGCGGCCCGGCGCACGATCCGGCCGGCGTCCGGCTCGCGGCAGCGGAAGGCGATGAACAGCCAGGCCGCGTCGCGCGAGAACCACGCGGCCGTCGGCTCCCCGGCCGGCTCGCGGGCGCCCACCCGTGTGAACTCCGCCGCGTCCGGCGCCCGCTGCCAGAGGGGCTCCGACAGGACGCCGTCAATCAGCGGCGCCGTGTCCGCGACGCCGACCGAGACGCGCGGCGGGAGCTCCGCCGCGCGAGCCGTCCAGACCAGCGCGGCGCCGGCGAGCGCGATTCCAATCCGGATGTGCTGCGGGTGCGGGGTCATGTGGGTCTCCTGGTGGGGTGCGGGGTTGCGGGGTTTGGCGAGGCCTCGCGGCGCCAGACTAGCCAGCCGTCCACGTAGGTGGCGGCCAGCTCGCCGGACGCGTCGAGGACGACGAGATTGGCCCGGCGCCCCGGCTCGAGCGAGCCCAGCTCGCGGTCGAGTCCCAGCAGGCGGGCGGGATTGTAGGAGGCCGCGCGCACGGCCTCGACCAGGGTGGCGCCCGTGTGGCGCATGTAGCCGCGGACCGCCTCGATCATGGTCAGCGAGCTGCCGACGATCTGCGAACTGCCCACCAGCCGCGCGACGTCGCCGGGCCGGATGCGGTACGCGCGGCCGTCCTGCAGGTGATGGATGCCTTCCGGCAGGCCGGCGCCCGGCTGGGCGTCGGTCACGAGGATCACGCGGTCGGGGCCCTTGAGTCTGCGGACGAGCTGCAGGAAAGCGGGCGCCACGTGGATGCCGTCGGGAATGACCTCGGCATAGAGCTCGTTCTCGAGCAGGACGAACTCGTCCATGCAGGGGTGCTGGAGGCACCCTTCGCGGCTCAGGTGCCGGATGGGGACGTTGTCGAACAGGTGGCAGGCGCAGCGCAGCCCGGCGGCCATGGCGCGGGCGAGCTGATCGGCCGTGGCGAGCGAGTGGCCGATGGAGGCGGTGGCGCCGCGGGCGGCGAGGGCCTGGATGAGTTCGAGAGCGCCGGGCAGTTCCGGGGAGAGGGTCATCATCCTCAGCGCATGGGGCGCGGCCTCGAGCCAGCGCCGGTACTCGTCGGGCCGGGGCTCCCAGAGCAAGTCCGGCTCGATGCAAATGCAGTCGGGGTTCAGGTACGGGCTCTCGAAGTGCGCGCCGAGCACCTCGCAGCCGGGCGCCGGCGCCGCCTGGTAGCGGGCTACGGCCTCGAGGTAGGCGGCGTACTGCGGCGGCCGGAACATGCCGACCGACGGCAGGCAGCCCGTGGCGCCGCCGGCGGCCATGGCCCGCATCATGGCCGGGAACCGGTCCGTGTGCATCATGTGGTCCGGTCCGATCCCGTGCACGTGGATGTCAATGAAGCCGGGGCAGAGCGTGCAGCCGGCCAGGTCCTCGACAACGGCGCCGGGCGGCGGGACCGCCTCGGCGTCCGGCAGGATGGCCTCGATGCGGCCGTTGCGGGCGAGGAGCGCCCAGTGTTCGAGGAGCCGGTCGCGGAGCGCCAGGCGCGCGCGGCGGAACAGGATGGTCTCGGGTTGGGCGGATGGCGTCATGGGCATCATGGACGCATGGGTAAAAGGCTCAGGCGATGCCTCCGGCGTAGAGGACCGCGTTTTTGGACAGCTTGAAATTCTCGAGGGCATCCTGGTCCGAGGCGTACTGGGCGATCTGCGAGGCGGGCGTGTCGGGATGCGCGCTGAAGACCACGATCCGGCCGCGGCCGCAGCGGCCGTGCACGACGGCGGCATAGGGCTGGGACCCGTCGTAATAGCCGGACACCCGGGTGGCCCCGCGCGCCCGGATCAGCGGCCCGTTGCCGCGGAGCATGGAAATCAGGATCGTGTGCCGGCGTGTTTTTGCCGGCGGCTTGTAGAGGGCGTAGACGATGCCCGGATTTGTGGAGCGCAGGCCGCGCGCCAGGGGATCGGCCGGGTTGAACCGGACGAGCGCCACGCCCTTTTCGCGGAAATACTCGTACTCGGCGTCGAGCAGGCCCAGGCCCGCGCCACGGATTCCAAAGCAGGGCCTGAGAGGCAGGAACGCGCCCGCGCAGACGCCGATGAACCCGCCACCGGCTTCGACGAACTCGCGGATTCGCGCCGCGCCGCACGCGGAGGGGAAATAGCCGAACCCGCCGGGAAACACGGCCACTTGGAACGCCTGGAGCCGGCCCTGCTCGAGCTCGGCCGTCGAGACCGTCGCGAACGAAAACCCGTTGTGAGTCAGCATCCCGGCCGTCGGGTTCAGCCCGCCGTCCGGCAGCGGCCGGAATCGCTCGGGCGCGTCGGTGACCAGCGCGATGGTCTTGGAGGCGTTGAAGCGGCGGGTGTCCGCCGCGCGGAAGGCGCGCGCCGCGCGGTGGATGGCGGCCTCGTCCACCGGGCGCGGCTTGATCCAGAGCCAGGCGTCCCGGGTGAGCGCGGTCCGGGCCTTGAGCTGTGCCCGGGCCTTGGCGAGCGAGTCGCCCAGCGGCGAATAGATCTTCCGGCGCCCGCCCTGGACCGTGAAGACCTGGTAATAGCGGCCGTTCTTTTTGACGATGGATTTCATGGTGTGTTCGGATGCTTTGCGGCGCCCATGCGCCTTACCACTCCCTCGGGTCGGGCACCTCGACCCAGCGGCCGCCCTCGCGGATGCTCTGCTGGCTGACCAGGCCCGGCAGGGTCATATCGAGCGCCGCGTCAATGCTCAGCTCGTTCGGGCGCCGGCCCTCCAGGATCTCGGCACAGGCCGCGCCGGTCAGGCAGTCGTTGCCGAGGTGCACCCGGTCCTTCTTCATCAGGTCTTTCAGGCGCACGTACAGCTCGGGCAGGAACTCGTCGGCCAGCGACTCGATGGGCAGCCATTCCTGCGGGTCGCGGCAGCGGGACGCCAGCCAGATGCGTCCGCCGTTCTGGTTCAGCCGGCAGGACTCGTAGCAGCCTTCCGTGCCCTGGAGCATGAAATTGATCGTGGCGTGCGGGCGCGGGGAGAGGATGTCCTGCCGGATCTTGACCAGGCCGCCGCCTTTCAGCTTGCCGAGCAGCACGCAGGTGTCTTCCTGGCCGTAGGGCCGGCCGTGCTCGTCCCGGGCATGCCGGCCGGCGCCCGCGCAGCACACGGAGACCACCCGCTCCCCGTTCATCCACCACAGGAGCGGGCCCAGTGGGTGCGAGCTGTAGGTGACGCCGTTGATGTTCGTGTGGGCCAGGCGCCAGACCTCCTTGACCGGCGGAAGCCAGTGGTGCAGGTATTCGCCTTCCCCGAAGTAGGGTGTCCCGAACAGGCCCGCCCGCACGAGCTCCCGCACGATCAGGTTGTCCCGGAGGAACAGGGCGTTTTCCGCCATGCAGTAGATGCCTTTCGAGACCCGGCAGGCCGCGGCCAGGCGCCGGCATTCCTCGATCGAGACCGCAGCGGTCACCTCGCTGACGACGTGCAGGTTGCGCTCGAGCGCCATGATGGCCTGCTCGGCGTGCCGGATCATCGGCGTGGCCACGACCACCACGTCCAGGTGCGCCCGGTCGAGCATGGTCTCGTAGTCCGTGTAGGTCTCCGTGATGCCGTACCTGGCTCGCACGGCCTCGTTCTTGCGCTCGTCGAGGTCGCAGTTAGCCGCCACTTTCAGGAACCCACTGCTTTCGAGTCCGTTTTTCAGGCAGAATCCGCGCCCGGAACCTACGATCCCGACTTTCAGAGTGGATGTCATGGTGTGCCTTGGGTGGGGCCGGCCCGGGGCGCGGGCCAGGTTCTCGAGTCCGGCACGGCGATCCACCGGCCGCCCTCGCCGATGGATTGCTGGCTCGCCAGGCCGGGCAGGGTCATGTCCAGCGCCGTGTCCACGTCCAGCTCGTTCGGGCGGCGCCCGGTCAGGATCTCGGCGCAGACGACGGCGGTGTAAAACGTGCAGCCGCGGTCCGGGCAGCCCTGGGCGCACTCGCGGCCGAGCCGGTAGAGCGGCGGCAGGAACTCGGGCTCGAAATAGGCCAGGTCGGCCCAGGTTTGCGCATCGGCGCAGCGCGACCGGACCCAGACGCGCCCGCGCCCGTCGTTCAGGCGCGAGGACTCGTAGGCGCCCTCCGTGCCCTGCAGCGCGTAGTTGGTCGTGGCGCGCGGCCGGGCGGACTGGAGGTCCGCGCGGATCTTGATCAGCGCGCCGCCCGCCGTCCGGCACAGCATCAGGCAGGTGTCCTCGTTTTCATAGCGGGTCCCGGCCTCGTCGCGGTAGTGGCGCCCGCTGCCGGCGCAGCAGACCTCGATCACGCGGTCGCCCGGCAGCCAGGACAGGATCGGGCCCAGCGGGTGCGTGCCGTAGGTCACGCCGTTCACGCCCAGCAGGCAGCGCCGCCGCCAGGGTGTGTTGGCGGCCAGCGCGCGCGCGTTGTGCAGGTACTCGCCTTCCGCGTAGGCGGGCATGCCGAACAGCCCCGCCCGGACCATGGCGCGGACCAGCGCGGTTTCCAGGAGATAATTCCCGTTGGCCGCCAGCACGTAGCGGCCGGGGCCCGCCCGGCAGGCCGCCGCCAGCGCGCGGGCTTCCTCGACCGAGAGGCAGGCCGGCACTTCGCTGATCACGTGCAGCCCGCGCCGCAGCGCCTCGAGCGCCTGCGGCACGCGGCAGGGCGCGGGCGTGGCGATCAGCACGGCGTCCAGCCCGCCGCGCTCGAGCATGGCCGCGTAGTCCGTGTA
>CAZUYI010000104.1:0-8230 GCA_964624095.1 uncultured Verrucomicrobiota bacterium
CAGGATCATGAACTCGAGGTCAATGCCGCTGCCGATGACCAAGCCGGCCGCGACCAGCCAGTACACGGGGGTCCGGGGATCCCAGCCGTACCGCAGCCAGATCAGGAGGAACAGGACGGCCGTCACCAGTTCCACCAGCAGGTATCGGAAGGCGATCGGCCCGCGGCAGGCCCGGCATTTCATGCCCAGGGCCGGCCCGCTCAACAGCGGGATATTATCGTACCAGGCGATCGGCTGCCCGCAATGCGGGCAACGGGAGCGGGGCGTCACGATCGAGAACCCGCGCGGAATCCGGTAGATGCAGACATTGGCGAAGCTGCCGATACACGCTCCCCACAGGAACACGAGTAGGGTCAGGTAGAGGTCGAGCCAGAGATGAAGTGTCATGCGGCATTCCCTGAACAACCACTCGGGCATGAAGCCGCGGCCGTTACCGGCGGGTCGGCGCCGGTTCCGCCCGGCCGTACACGCGCGCCTCCAACACCCGTCGCATAACCGCCAGCGGAGGCGTGCGCCCGGTCCAGAGCGCCAGCGACAAGGCGCCCTGGTGCAGCAGCATGCCGAGCCCGTTGGCGATTCGAGCGCCGCCGGCGGCGGCCGCGCGCAGGAACGGGGTCTCCGGCGCCATATAGATCAGGTCGAACACGCACTGCCCCGCGTGAAACGACTCAGGCTCCAGGAGGGCCGGGTCCCCGGCATGCATGCCGACCGGCGTGGCCTGAACCACCAGGGAGGCCGCACGGCAGGCGTGCGACCAGGCGCGCCTGTCCTGGCCGGCCGCGGCAACCGCCACGTCCGGATATGCGGCCCGCAGGTCTGACGCCAGCCGCCGGACGCGGCCCCGGTCGGCGTCGGCCAGCCCGAGCACGCGGGCGCCGGCCCGGGCGCAGGCCATGGCCACGGCGCGGCCGGCTCCGCCGCACCCGAGAAGGAAGACGTTCCGGCCGCAGGGCGTGAGGCCGAACGCCTCGCGCACGGCGCGCAGGAACCCGTCGCCGTCGGTGCTGTGCCCGGTGAGGCCCCGCGAGGTCGCGCACACGGTATTGACCGATCCCAGCAGCCGGGCTGTGTCATCGAGCCGCGCCAGCCCGCGCGCCGCGATTTCCTTGAGCGGCACGGTCAGATTGACGCCGCGGAATCCCAGATCCGCCAGGACCGGCAGCACGCGCAGGAGCCGGGCGGGCGGCACGTCAAAGGCCAGATAGACGGCATCCAGGCCCAGGGCGGCGAAAGCCGCGTTCTGCATGGGCGGCGACAGCGAATGGGCGATCGGGTGTCCCAGCACGGCGTACAGGCGTGTGGCCGGGGAGAGCGACCGCCAGTCGGCCGCCTTCCGCGCCTCCGCGCCGGGCGCGCGGGCCCGGCGCCTCACCGCGCCCGATGCCGGACGTTCGTGCATGTTACCCGGCGCCTTTCCGCCCGTACAGCACGCGATTCACGCAGCTCAGATACGCCGCGGCACTGGCCTGGACGATATCGGTGCTGGCGGCCTTCCCGCTGACGATGTCCTGGTCGAAGGCCACGCGCAGGCTCACTTCGCCCTGAGCGTCCTTGCCCACCGTGACCGCCTGGATCGAGTAGTCCAGGAGCTTGCCCTGCAACCCGACGATGCGGTCAATGGTCTTCAGGGCGGCATCCACCGGCCCGTCGCCGCAGGCGGCGTCCTGGACCACGCTGGCGCCCTTCCGCAGGCGGACCGTGGCCGTGGGGATCGTCGAGGTCCCCGTGCTGACGTGGAGGTAGTCCATCCCGAAGGCATCCCCCCCCACCGCGCCCTCGATCTCGTCGCGGGCGATGGCCATCAGGTCGTCGTCGTACACCCGCTTCTTCTTGTCGGCCAGATCAATGAACCGGGCATAGACCCGGTCCACTTCCTCCGGCTTCAGGGAAAACCCCATGCGGATCAGCCGGTCAGCCACCGCATGGCGGCCCGAGTGCTTGCCGAGGATCAGTTCGGAGCCTTCGATGCCGATATCCTGGGGCCGCATGATTTCGTAGGTCGTGCGTTCCTTGAGGATGCCGTCCTGGTGGATGCCGGCCTCGTGGGCAAAGGCATTGGCCCCGACGATCGCCTTGTTGCGCTGGACGAGCATGCCCGTGAGCCGGCTGACCAGCCGGCTGGCGCGGAAGAGTTCTTCCGTGCGGACGCCGTGCGTCAGGCCGAGGGCATCGGCGCGCGTGCGCAGGGCCATCACCACCTCCTCGAGGGCGCAGTTGCCGGCCCGCTCGCCCAGCCCGTTCAGGGTGCACTCGATGCCGCGCGCCCCGGCCCGCAGGGCGGCGAGCGAGTTGGCCACGGCCAGGCCCAGGTCGTTGTGGCAATGCACGTGGATGACGGCGCGCTCGATGCCGGGCACGCGCTCGAACAGGCCCGCGATCAGCGCCTCGAACTCGTGCGGCAGGGCGTAGCCGACCGTATCCGGGATATTCACCGTGGAGGCGCCGGCCTCGATCACGGCGCGCACGACCTCGGCCAGGTAGTCCGGCTCCGTGCGCGAGGCGTCCTCCGGGCTGAACTGGACATCCTCGCAGAGCGAGCGGGCATAGCGGACGCCGGCCACGGCCTGCTTGAGGATCTCCGCCTTGTCCTTGCGCAGCTTGTAGCGGCGGTGGATCGGCGACGTGGCCAAAAACACGTGAATGCGGCCGCGCGCGCCCGCCGGGGCGACCGCCTCGGCGCAGCGCTCGATGTCCTTGTTCACGCAGCGCGCCAGGCCGGCCACCCGGGGGCCCTTGACCGTTTCGGCCACGTCCTTGACGGCGCGGAAATCATCGGGCGACGCGATGGGGAATCCGGCCTCGATGACGTCCACCTGGAGCCGGGCCAACTGCTGGGCAATCTCCATTTTTTCGCGGTGGCTCAGGCTGGCCCCGGGGCACTGCTCGCCGTCGCGCAGGGTCGTGTCGAAGATCAGGACCTGGTTGGAGGGAGTGGACTTCATGGTTGGGCTCCGTTCGACGCGCCGGCGGCGTCATTCCGCGCGCGGCCCTCCGCCTTGCCGAGGGCGATCACGCCGGTGCGCGAGACCTCGATGATGCCGTGAGGCCGCAGCAGGTCAATGAAATTGTCCGCATCCTCCGGCGTGCCCACCAGCTGGATGATCAGGACCTTGTGGCGCACGGAGACGATCCGGCCCCCGAACAGCGAGGCCAGTTCGACCACCGCCGCCCGGGTCTTGGCGGTGGCATTCACCTTGACCAGGGCCAGCTCGCGCTCCACGTACGGCTCGCCCGTCAGGTCGAAGACCTTGACCACGTCCACCAGCTTGTTGAGCTGCTTGGTGATCTGTTCGAGCACCCGGTCGTCGCCCAGGACGGTCATCGTGATCCGCGACAGAGACACGTCCTGGGTCGGCGCCACGTTCAGGCTGTCAATATTGAAGCCGCGCCCGGAGATCAGGCCGATGACGCGCGCGAGCACGCCCGGCTGATTTTCGACCAGTACGGAGATGATGTGGTTCATGGGAAACCCTCTCGCGACCCGGCGCCGGCGCCCGGGCCGGCCGGTATGACTGAACGCGCCGCGTTCGCGACGCACCCGAACTAGGCCATGCTGTGGATCATTTCCGTGAGGGACGCGCCGACCGGCACCATGGGCAGCACGTTCGCCTCGCGTTCGACGAGGCACTCGACGACGGCCGGGCCGGAGGCCTGGAAGGCCCGCTCCAGCGCGGGCACCACCTCGGCGCGGGTCGCCGCCCGCAGCGCGAACGCCCCGTGCGCCTCGGCCAGCTTGACGAAATCCGGCAGGTACGGCGACTTGGGGCGGTCCCGGATGGACTCGTTCTTGGGGCGCCCGCTCTGGCCCAGGCAGGTGGCGGAATACTCCTTCTTGTAGAACATCTCCTGCCACTGGCGCACCATGCCGAGGTAGCCGTTGTTGAGGATCACCACCTTGACCGGCACGGCGTGCTCGACGGCGACGACCAGCTCCTGGAAATTCATCTGGGCGGACCCGTCGCCGGCGATGTCCACCACCATCTTGTCGGGACGCCCGATCTGGGCGCCAATGGCCGCCGGCAGTCCGTATCCCATCGTGCCGAGCCCGCCGGACGAGAGGAACGTGCGCGGTTGCGTGTAGGAATAATACTGGGCCGCCCACATCTGGTGCTGGCCCACTTCCGTGACGATGATCGCCTCGCCGCGAGTCAGCGCGTAAATCTGCTCGATGACATACTGCGGCATGATGCCCTTGCCTTTCTGGGCGTAGGCAAAGGGATGTTTCTGCTTCCATTCCTGGACCTGGGCCAGCCACTCGAGCCGCTCGCGCGCCTCCACCAGCGGCAGCAGGGCGGTCAGCACCTGCTTGACGTCGCCCACGACGGGAATGTCCGCCTCCACGCTCTTGGAAATCGCGCTGGGATCAATGTCAATGTGGGCCACCCTGGCGCGCGGGGCGAACTCGCTGATCTTGCCGGTCACCCGGTCGTCGAACCGCGCGCCGACCGATATGAGCAGGTCGCAATGCTGCGTGGCGTAATTGGCCGCCACGCTCCCGTGCATGCCCAGCATGCGCAGGGACAGCGGATCGGTTTCCGGAAACGCCCCCAGCCCGAGCAGGGTCGTGGTGACCGGAATGCGCGCCTTGCGGGCCAAGGCGGTGACCTCCGCGGCGGCCTCGGCGGAGATAGCGCCGCCCCCGACGTAGAGCAGCGGCTTCTCGGCCTTGTTGATGGCCTCCGCCAGGCGGGCAATCTGCTTCGGATGGCCCTGGGTGGTCGGGTTGTAGCTGCGGATCGCCACGCGGTCCGGCGTCGGTGCCGCGGTGGACGCCTGCTGCACGTCCTTGGGAATATCCACCAGCACCGGGCCCGGCTTTCCCGTGCGGGCGATGAGAAACGCCTCGGCAATGATGCGCGGCAGGTCGTCCACGCGGCGCACCAGGTAGTTGTGCTTGGTCACCGGCCGCGTGATGCCGGTGGTGTCGGCCTCCTGGAAGGCGTCGTTGCCGATCATGTGGGAGGGCACCTGGCCGCTGATGCAGACCAGCGGAACGGAATCCATGTAGGCCGTCGCCAGGCCGGTGACGGTATTGGTGGCCCCGGGCCCGGAGGTCACCAGGCAGCACCCGACCCGCCCGGTCGCCCGCGCATAGCCGTCGGCCATGTGGGCGGCGCCCTGCTCGTGCCGCGCGAGGATGAACCGGAACGGCGCGTGGTAGAGCCTGGCGAAAATATCCAGGACCGAGCCGCCGGGCAGTCCGAAGACCGTCTCGACCCCGGCCTTCTGCAGCCCGTCCATCAGGCAGTCCACTCCGGTGCGCATGGCGTTGCTTCTCCTTCCCTCGTCCGGCGGGGGCTGGCCGGCACTCTACCCGCGGCGAACAAAAAAACCCACCGTTTTCTCACGGTGGGTATGCCCTCCCCGAACCACGCGCATCGGCCTCATGCGCCGCCGGGGGCCCCCGTGAAGGCCCGGCCGATGACCAGGCGCAGGTCCAGCGCCCGGCCGAGGCCGATGGCGATCCGCTTCACGGAGGCAGCGTGGGCGTTCATGGGGTGAATCGTAGGCTGCGCTCCGCCCGCTGTCAAGCCGGAATTCCGTTTTTTTGCGGGCCTCGCGCGGCGGCGCCCGGCCGGCGTACCCGGCAGACGCCGGGCCGGCGCGCGACCCGCGCCGCCAGGCCGTGGGAACGATCCTCCTTGCACCGAGCCCCGACGCCCGCCCCGGCCGCGCGACGCGCGCCCTGCCGGGCGGTGTACCACACCGTTTTAGCACGCGCTGTTTTAGCGCTTGCATTTTCGGCGCGGACATGCGAAGCATTGGAATGCGGGCGCGCGGCGCCCGCGCCAATGAGCCGACCCGGGACTGTCCGACCGCCACTTGAAGGAGCGTGTTCCATGCACTCTGCCCGACTCGCGTCCACCTGTTCCCTGCTGCTGGCCGGAGCCGCTCTGGCCGTCGCGCAGTCCGTTCCCGCTGCCCAGCCGGTGGACTCGATGCCGGCGCCGCTGTTCCAGCTGGCGCTGGTGACGCCGATCCAAATTCAGCCGCTGGACGACTCCATTCACGGACTGCGCCTGAACCTGATCTACGGGCTCAATGACCACCTGGTCGGCATGGATCTCGGGCTGGTCAACGACCTCATGGGCTCGCTGCACGGCGCGCAGCTCGGATTGGTCAACCTGGTCGAAGGCGATGCCCAATCGTTCCAGCTCGGGCTCGGCAACGTGGTCCTCGCCGGCTGCCAGGGCATGCAGGTTGCGCCCGCGGGCGTCAACTACGTGCAGGGGCAGGCCGCGGGCTGGCAACTGGGTGGGGCGAGCGTCAACATGACTCTGGGCGGCCACAACGGCGGCCAGGCGGTCCTGTTCGGGCTCAACGCGACGGGCGCCGATGCCGACAACCAGGTGGGCGGGATTGGCGCCAACTGGGCCAACGACGCGGCCCACGGGGGCCAACTCGAGGCCATCGGCCTCAATTTCGCCGGGGACAGCGCCGGGCTGCAGGGGGTGGGCGCCGGGCTGAACCTGACCCTCGGCCCGGTCCAGGCAGGGCAACTGGCGGGCGCCGGTGCCAACGTGTCGCTGGACACCGCCAACAACCAGGTATGCGGGGTCGGCTTGAACTTCGCCGACGGCGCCGCGGCGGGCGCGCAGATCATGGTCGTGGGCGCCAACTGGACAGATGCCTCGGCGGAAGCCCAGGTGACGGGCATCGGGCTCAACACGGCGCTCGACCAGGTGTCCGGCGGCCAGTTTTCCGGGATCGGCGCCGCCGTCGCGCTCCAGGACGTCCAGGGCGCACAGGGCGCGGTCATCGGGGCCAACCTGGCCCTGGGCACCCTGAACGGCGCGCAAGTGGCACTGGGCGTGAATTACGCCGGGGCCGTGAACGGGGTGCAGGTGGGCGGCGTCAACCTGGCGGACACCCTCACGGGCTTCCAGGTGGGGCTGATCAATTTCTGCCAGGCGCTGGACGGCATTCAACTCGGCGTGCTGAACATCGCCATCGGCAACGTGACGCCGATCCTGCCGATCCTCAACGCGAGCTGGTGACGGGCCATGTTCATTGATATCCATTGCCACGTGTGCCGCTGGATCGGCCCGCCGCGCGGCCGGGCCCAGGCCTTTGCCACGCCCGAGCAGCTCCTGGCCATCTATGACCGCCTCGGCGTGGAACGCGGAATCATTTTGCCGGCTGGCGCCGTCGAATGCCATTACCAGGTACAGTCCAACGAGGAGGCGCTCGACCTCTGCGCCCGGCACCCGGACCGCTTCACTCCCTTCTGCTACATTGACCCGCGCGCCCTCACCAACAGCGTGGACGCCCCGCTCGGCGACCTGCTGCGGTACTACCGGGACAAGGGCTGCAAGGGAGTCGGCGAACTGTGCGCCAACCTGCCCTTCCTGCACCCGCTCGTGCAGAACCTGTTCCGGCACACGGAAGAGGCCGGACTGCCGCTGACCTTCCATATCGCGACGCGGTTCAGCCACGATTACGGGCTGTATGACGATCCCGGCCTGCCCCAGCTCGAGTGCTCGCTGCGCCGGTTCCCGCGCCTCCGGTTCTTCGGCCATTCCCAGCCGTTCTGGGCCGAACTCGCGCCGCTCGACACCCCGGGCAGCCGCGCGGGCTACCCGGCCGGCCCGGTCCGGGAGGAGGGCGTGCTGCCGAAGCTGATGCGCCGCTACCCGAACCTCTACGGGGACTTGTCCGCCGGCAGCGGCTGCAATGCCCTGAAACGCGACCCGGCCTACGCGGCCCGGTTCCTGACGGAGTTCCATGACCGGCTGCTGTTCGGCATGGATATCTGCGTGCCGCCGGCCCCGGATGCCCCGAACGCGCTGGTGGATTTTCTGCTCGACCTGCGGGACCGCGGGGCGATCAGCGAGACGGTCTTCCGCCACGTGGCCCGCGAGAACGCGGCGCGCCTGCTCGGGATCTGACCGCCGGCGCGCCCGCCCCTACTCCGCCCCGTTCCAGCAATAGGTGCACAGGCGGTCCCGCGGCACGCCGATGGCGGCCACGAGGTCGTCGAGGGTCTGGTAGGCCAGCGAGGTAAGGCCGAGCCGCAGGCGGATGCGTTCGACCATGGCCTCGTACGGGGGCGAGTGGGCCTCCGTGTACCGGGCAATGGTATTGAGCGCATCCGGGCCTTCGAGCTCGACGATCGCCTTGCGGGCGGCGAGGTCCATTTCGGAACGCGAGCGGGAGAAGTTGAGGAACTTGCAGCCGAAGAGCAGCGGCGGGCAGGCCGCGCGCATATGGACCTCGCGGGCGCCGTCGT
>CAZUYI010000105.1:0-1642 GCA_964624095.1 uncultured Verrucomicrobiota bacterium
ATCGTGTTCCAGGCGGGGTCGTCGCGCTATGCACTCGATGCCCGCGCGGTCATGGAGGTTATCCCGCGCGTGAGCCTGAGGGCGTGCCCGGGCGCGCCCGACTGGGTGGCCGGGGTGGCCCAATACCGGGGCGATCCCCTGCCGGTCATTGACCTGTGCCGCCGGTTGGCCGGCGCCCCGTGCCCGGCGCGGCTGAGCAGCCGGATCCTGGTGGCGCGGGTCGAGCACGGGACTGCGGGCCCGCGCGCCATCGGGTTGCTGGGCGAATCCGTCGTGGAGACGGTCGAGCGGGCGGAATCGGACTTCGCGCATCCGGCCGTGGCCGCCGCGGGAGAGCCGTGTCTCGGGCGCCTGGCGGCCGACGGGCCCGGCCTGATCCAGCAGGTCTCGCTCGACCGTCTCGTGCCGGACGAGGTGGCAGTTCGAATCTGGACGGAGACCTCGCATGGCGATCGCTGAGGCAGGCTCATTTCTGGCGGCGGCCATCGGGCTCGACCCGGAGGCGGTGGGGCCCCGGGCGGTATCCGATGCGGTCCGGGTCCGCATGGCGGCCTGCGGCGCGGCGACCGCGTCCGAGTATGCGGCGCGGCTCAAGGCCCAGTCTGCCGAACGCCAGGCGCTGATCGAGGCGGTGGTGGTCCCGGAGACCTGGTTTTTCCGCGATCGCGAACCGTTTGAGTTTCTAACGCACGCCGTGGCCGGCGAGTGGCGACCAAACCATCCGGGCGCGTGCCTGCGGGTGCTGAGCTTGCCGTGCTCGACCGGCGAAGAGCCGTATTCCATTGCCATCGCCCTGCGGCGCGCCGGCCTGGGCGCCGGCGACTATCTCCTGGACGCCGTGGATATCAGCCGCGCCTGCCTCCGCACGGCGCAGGCCGGCATCTATGGGCGCCGGGCGTTCCGGGAGCCCCTGCCGGCGGACTGGGCCCTGTACGCCGACGAGGCCGCCGGCGGCTGGGCGGTGCAACCCGGGCTCCGCGCCGGAATCCGGTTCCGGCAGGGCAACCTGCTGACGTTTTGCCGGGCGCCGGACGAGGCGGGCTACGACGTGGTGTTTTGCCGGAACCTGCTGATTTATCAGCATGAAGCCGCACGACGCCGCGCGGCCGGCATTCTCGATGACTGCCTGGCAGCCGGCGGCTGGCTGTTCGTCGGCCATGCCGAAATGATGCCCCTGCTCTCGGACCGGTTCGCCCCGGTGCGGCACGCCGGCGCCTTTGCCTATCGGAAGCGGGCCGAACCCCGCCCGGCGCCCGCCGCGGCGCCCGCCGCGAAGCAGGCGGCGATGGCCGCCCCGCCGGCGCCGGCGCGCCAACCCGATCGGCTCGCCCAGGCCCGGGCCCTGGCGGACCAGGGCCGCCTGGCCGAGGCAGCCGCCGCCTGCGAGGCGCTGCTGGCCGACGCGCGCGCGGACCCCGACGTGTATTTTCTGCTGGGCGTCGTGCGGGCGGCGGCCGGCGATACGGCGGGCGCCGAATTCGCGCTGGGCCGGGCCGTATACCTCGATGCGGACCACGCCGGCGCGCTGGGCCATCTCGCGTTGCTGACGGCGGAACGCGGCGAGATCGAGGCCGCGGAGCGCCTGAGCCGCCGCGCCGACCGGGCCCGGGCGGCGTCCGGCGCTCGGCGTCCCGGAGAAACG
>CAZUYI010000105.1:1652-8221 GCA_964624095.1 uncultured Verrucomicrobiota bacterium
CATGACCGGCACGGGCGTCAACGAATGCTGGAAGCGCACGGGCGTGCAGGGCGACCGATCGTGCCCCGAGTTGGCCCGCGCCGTGCATTGCCGGAACTGCCCCGTGTTCGAGCGGGGCGCCCGCACGCTCCTGGACCGCGAGCCGCCCCCGGGCTACCTCGACGAGTGGACGCGGCTCCTGGCGCAGGCCAAGCCCGCCGAGGAGCCCCACACCGATACGGCCATCACGTTCCGGGTCGGCGCGGAATGGCTCGGCCTGCCGGCGCGCACCTGCGCGGAGATCGTCGAGCCGCGCCCGATCCGGCCGGTGCCGCACCGGACCGGGCCGATCTTACTCGGGGTGGCCAGCGTGCGGGGCGAACTGCTGTTGTGCGTCTCGCTGGCGGCTGTCCTCGAGATCCAGGCGGCGGCGCCCGTGCCGGCCGCGCGGCCCCGGCTCGTCGTCGTTCGCAAGGACCGCTCCGCCTGGCTGTTTCCCGTCGAGGATGTCGGCGGGCTGCTCCGATACCACGCCGATCGCGTCCGGCCGGTGCCGGCCACGGTGGCTCACGCCGTGCCGCGGTTCAGCCGCGGCCTGCTGATGCAGGGCGATCGGGTAATTGGGTTGCTCGATGAAGATCGCGTGTTCAAGGCCTGGGCCGACGCGCTGACCGGATAAGCCGCTTGCCGCGAGGTGCCTGTGAGTTCATCCCACGACCCGGATCTGGGCGCGTGTTCCATGCTGGACCTGTTCCGGCAGGAAACCGAGGCCCAGACCGCTATCCTCACCGAGGGGCTCCTGGCCCTCGAGCGGGACCCGGCGCAGGGTGAGCGCCTGGCGGCCCTGATGCGCGCCGCCCATTCGCTCAAGGGCGCCGCGCGGATCGTCGGACTCGCCCCGTCCGTCGCGGTGGCCCATGCCATGGAGGATTGCCTGGTGGCCGCGCAGCAGGGTGCCCTGCAGATCGGACCGGACCTGGCCGATGCGCTCCTGCGCGGCGTGGACATGCTGGCCGGGATAGCCCGGGCCGGGGATGCCGACGCCTGGCGCGCCGGGCACCAGGCCGAACTGGACGCGCTCCTGGCGGACCTGGCGGCCCGGCGCGTGGGCGGTCCGGCTCCCGCCGCACCGGCCCCGGCACCCGACCCCGGGCCGCAACCCGCCCGCGGACCGGACCCGGCGCCCGCAGCGGAATCCGGTCAGCGCGCCGTGCGCGTGGGTGCCGAGCACCTCGACCGCATGTTGAGCATGATGGGCGAGGTGATGGTGCAGACCCGCTGGCTCGAGCCGTTCGGCGAGGCGCTGCAGGCGATGCGCCGCCAGCTCCGCGACCTGGCCCGGCTGGCGGGCCCGTCCGGCGCCGACTGGCGCCCGGCGCTCGCCGCGTGCCGGGAGACGATGGCACGCCAGGCCGAGTCCCTCGATTTCTTTTCGCGGCGCCACGCGGAGTTGGCCGAGCGCCTGTACCGTTTTCTGACGGCGTGCACGGGTTCCCCCGCATGGTGAGGGACCTCGCTCGCGACCTGGGGAAGGAGGTGTCCTTCGAGATCGCGGGCCAGGCGGCCGGCGTGGACCGCGACATCCTCGACATGCTCGAAGCCCCGCTGGCGCACCTGCTCCGAAACGCCCTCGACCACGGCCTCGAGACTCCGGCCGAGCGCCAGGCGGCTGGCAAGCCGCCCGTCGGCCGCCTGACCCTCGAAGCCCGGCACCAGGCCGGGCGCCTGCTGATCACCGTGGCGGACGACGGGCGCGGCATTGACGTCGAGCGCGTGCGCCGCCAGGCGGTGGACCGCGGTCTCTGCCCCGCCGACCTGGCGGCCCGCCTGACCGATGCGGAAGTGCTCGACTTCCTGTTTTTGCCCGGTTTTTCCACGCGCGAGGGCGTGACGGAACTGTCCGGGCGCGGCGTGGGCCTCGATATCGTCCGCACCCTGGCCCAGCAGGTGGGCGGGGCGGTGCGCATTGAAAACAAGCCGGGCGCCGGCACCCGCTTCCACCTGCAGCTGCCGATCACCCTGTCCGTGATGCGCGCCTTGCTCGTCGAGATCGGCGGGCAGCCGTACGCCCTGCCACTCATGCGCATCGAGCGCCTGGCGGCGCCCGCCCCGGAGACCGTGCGCACCCTCGAAGGACGCCGGTTCCTGGACCTCGGTGACCGGTCCGTCGGGTTGGTTGACGCGCGCGCTGTCCTCGAACTGGGCGCAGCCGGCGCGCGCCCGGCGTCCGGCGCGGTGGTGGTGCTCGGCGACCAGGCATCCGCCTACGGGCTCGAGGTGGACCGGCTCCTCGGCGAGAGCCGGCTGGTCGTGCGCCCGCTCGATCCGCGGCTCGGCGCGGTGCAGGACGTCGCCGCGCTGGCGCTGCTGGACGACGGGTCGCCGGTGGCGATCCTGGACGTGGACGACCTCGTACGCTCGCTCGAAACGCTCCTCGCCGGCGGCCGCCTGAAAGGGGCGGGCCTGGCCGGCCCCGCCTCCGCGCGCGCGCCGCGCAAGCGGATCCTGGTGGTGGACGATTCCATCACCGTGCGCGAGACGGAGCGCCGCATGCTCGAACAGCGCGGCTACGCGGCCGAGGCGGCAGTGGACGGCATGGACGCCTGGAACGCCGTGCACGCCGGGCACTACGACTTGGTGGTCAGCGACGTAGACATGCCCCGGCTCAACGGCATCGAGCTCGTCAAGCGGATCAAGCAGGATCCCCGCCTGCGCGCCATCCCCGTGGTGATCGTCTCCTACAAGGACCGCGAGGAGGACCGCCTGCGCGGCCTGGACGCCGGGGCCGAACAGTACCTGACCAAGAGCAGTTTTCATGACGCCTCGTTCCTCAAGGCCGTCGCCGACCTGATCGGGGATCCATGAAGGTGGCGATTGTCAACGATCTGGCCCTGGCCGTGGAAGCGCTGCGGCGCGTCGTGTGCAGCCGCCCGGAGCATCGCGTGGCGTGGGTGGCGCGCGATGGAGCCGAGGCGGTGCGCCGGTGCGCCGAGCAGCGGCCCGACGTCGTCCTCATGGACCTGATCATGCCCGTCATGGACGGCGCCGAGGCCACGCGGCGCATCATGCGGGAGACGCCCTGCCCGATCCTGGTGGTCACGGCCACGGTGGACGGGAATATGGCGCTGGTGTTCGAGGCGATGGGGCATGGCGCGCTCGATGCCGTCAATACCCCCGTCCTGGGGCCGGACGGCGCCGTCACGGGCGGGCGCGACCTGTTGCGCAAGATCGAGCTCATCGGGCACCTGGCGCGTCCGGCGGCACCGGCGGCGCGGCGCGGCGCCGGCGCCGCGCCGGCGCGCCGCCCGGCCTCCGGCGGCCTGCCGCTCGTGGCGCTGGGCGCCTCGACGGGGGGGCCGGCGGCCTTGAGCGCGGTGCTGGCGCACTGGCCCGCCGGCTTCGAGGCGGGCGTGGTGATCGTACAGCACGTGGACCGCGAGTTTGCCCCCGACCTGGCCCGGTGGCTGGGCCGCCAGTGCGCGCTGCGCGTCGAGGCGGCGGCGCCCGGGTGCCGGCCGGAGCCCGGGCGGGTCTGGCTGGCCGCGACCAACGACCATCTCGTCCTGAGGCCCGGTGGGACGCTCGACTATGTCGTCGAGCCGGCCGACTGCGTATACCGGCCGTCGGTGGACGTCTTTTTTAAAAGCGCCGCCGCGCACTGGCCCGTGCCGGGCGCCGCCGTGCTGTTGACCGGCATGGGACGGGATGGCGGCGCGGGCCTGCTCGCCCTGCGCCGCGCGGGCTGGCGCACGATTGCCCAGGACGAACGCAGTTCCGTGGTGTACGGCATGCCCCGCGCCGCGGTGGAACTCGAGGCGGTTGACGAGGTGCTGCCCGTCGCCGACATCGGGCCGGCGGTGGCCCGATCGTTGGCGGCCAGGCGCCCATTCGGATGAGAGGCCCATGAATCACCGCGTGGACGATGCCGAGCTTCGGGTCCTGCTCGTGGACGACCAGGCCCTGATCGGGGAGGCCGTGCGGCGCATGCTGGCGCCCGAGGCCGACATCCGGTTCCGGTACTGTAACGACCCCGCCCAGGCGATTCCGCTCGCCAAGGCGTGGCGGCCGACCGTGATTCTGCAAGACCTCGTGATGCCGGAGATTGACGGCCTGACCCTGGTCAAGTATTACCGTGCCGAGCCCGCCCTGCGCGACACGCCCCTGATTGTGCTCTCGGCCCGGGAGGAAGCGGTGACCAAGGCCGAGGCGTTCGCGGCCGGCGCCCACGATTACCTCGTGAAACTCCCGGACCGCATCGAACTCGTGGCCCGGCTGCGGCATCATTCCCAGGGCTTTATTGCGCGGCAACAACGCAACGAGGCCTACCGCGCCCTCGAGGCCAGCCAGAAGGCCCTGGCCGCCGAGCTGGCCGAGGCTGCCGCGTATGTCCAGTCGCTCCTGCCCGCGCCCCTCGACGCGGGGTCCGTGCGCGCGGCCTGGCGGTTCGTGCCGTCCACCTCGCTGGGCGGGGATGCCTTCGGCTACCACTGGCTGGACGACGACCATTTCTGCATGTTCCTCCTGGACGTCTGCGGGCACGGGGTGGGGGCGGCGCTGCTCTCGATTTCGGCCATGGACGCGCTCCGGTCCCGAACCCTGCCCAACACCGATTTCCGGGACCCGTCCGCCACGCTGTCGGCCCTGAACGAGGCCTTCCCCATGGAGCGGCACAACAACATGTTTTTCACCATCTGGTACGGGGTGTACCAGCCGGCCTCCCGCACCGTTCGCTTTGCCAGCGCCGGACACCCGCCCGGGGTGCTGCTGGCCCGCGGCGCCGACGCCGGGGTCCGGCTGCTCCGCGCGCCCGGCCTGGTGCTCGGCGCCCTGCCGGGGACCCGCTACCGGGCCGAGTCCGCGAAGGTGCCGCCCGGCGCCGTGCTGGTGCTGCTCAGCGATGGCGCCTATGAAATCGCGAAGCCGGACGGGAGCATGTGGAGCTTCGACGAGTTCAAGGCCTTTGTGGCCAGCGCGGAGGCCGCCGGCAAGCCGCTCATCGAGGATGTCCTTACGGCCGCCCGGGCCCTGCACGGGCCGGGCCCGCTGGACGACGATTTTTCGCTCATCCGGTTCGAGTTCCCTGCGTGATGCTATGGACACCCGTTCAGCCGGTATGATGCCGGACGGTTCTGCGTGCGGCCCGCCTGAGTTCAATCCGTAACACTATTGTTTGGATTGTGTTTTTTTGGTAAGCCCTGTTCCGAGCTGTTACCCCGAAAGAACGCCTTGCCCTGTGACACCCACCCTGAAAAGGAGCCGAGCATGAGCGCGCTGGACTACGCGAGACGAACGACGGGCCGTGCGGCGATCCGCCTGGTCCTGGCGACCGCGGCACTCTCATGCGCGGCGCGCGCGGATGACCCGATCGCATGGCCCGCGAAATGGATGGCCTTCGGCCCGGTACCGATCGAGGCCAAGGCAGACGGCTGGCCCGCCCGCGGGGCGCCGGACGTCGAGGCGTTGCTGCCGGGCTCGGCCCTGGCGAGCCTTCCCGATACCCTGCGCATCGGCGGCGTCGCCCTGCGCGGCCAGGCCGTCGAACTCGACGCCGAGGGCCGGATCAATCTGGCCGAGCCGTTCGGCGGAGGGCGCGGCCACACGGTGTATCTGCTGGCCGAGGTCGTTGCGCCGCGCGCCGCCACGGCGCGGCTGGGCGCCGGCGCGGATTGGTACATGCAGTGGTGGCTGAACGGCGAGCGCGTGTACGACACGCTCGCGACGGGCAACAAGGCTGAGATAATCACCGCGGCCAATCACACCATGGAGCTGCCGCTCCGCGCGGGCACGAACGTGCTCGCGGTGGCGGTCATCAGGGGGAGCGGCGGATTCAAGCTGGCCGTCGGAAACCCGGACTCGGTCTCCCGGCAGCCGTTGGCGGAGGCTCGCGGCAAACTGCACCGGGCCCGGCTGGCCGCGGATGCGGCCCTGGCGGCGGAGGCCATCGCGGAGCTCCGGCGCGCGGCCGAACTCGGCGCCGACGCCTCCGAACGGGCCGCGGCGCTTCTGGCCGTGGCCGAGGCCTGCCAGTCGGACCCCAAGGGCGCGGAGTACGCGGAGCTGCGCCGGGTGTACGATCAGGTACTGGCGTTGGACAAAGCCGACGTGCGCCAAAAAGACCAGGCCTTGATCGGCCTCGGCGACACGTGGCGCGCCGAGCGGCAATACGAGCGCGCGCGAGAGCTGTATGCGCGCGTCTTCCGGGAGTCCCCGCATCCGACCTCGCGCCGGGAAGCGTGGCTGGCCGCGGCCCGCGCGCATCTCGCCGAAGGCGGCACCGCCGCGGCGCGCGAGACCCTCGAGGCGCTGATCGCGGACCAGCCGGCCGCGCGGAAGGAGGCGGACTCGCTACTCGAGGTCGTGCGCCTCGCCGAGATCCGGGCGGCTTCCCGGCAGGCCTGGCGGTCCGACACCGGCGCGGGCGCCGCGGCCGACATTTTGATCGAGCGCCTGCGGGACCGCGATCCGCGGACCCGGGCCCGCGCCGCGACGGCCTTAGGCGAAGCCCGCGATCCGCGCGCCGTGGTGCCCCTCGCGGCGGCGCTGCGCGACGACGCCCAGTGGGAGGTACGCCGCGAAGCGGCCGCGTCCAT
>CAZUYI010000106.1:0-8218 GCA_964624095.1 uncultured Verrucomicrobiota bacterium
GGAAAGCACGGCCTACGCCTACGACCAGGCGCAGCACACGGGGACGCCCATCGGCTTTCTGCTCGACCTGGAGGCCGTCGGCCGGCTCGATCCGGCCGACGCGGACACCCTCGTGCTGCCCCCGCTCGGCGGGCTGGCGCCTGGCGTCCTCGAGGCCCTGCGCGCGCTGCACCGGAAGGGAGTCAACCTGGTCGGCTTCGAGGACGTATCCGGCCTGGAGGACCTGTTCGGGGTTGCCCCGCGCGACGCCGCGCCGGTCGCCGGCATCCGCCTGAGCCCGGAACGCGCGTGCGAGGCGCCGTGGCGCGACCTGGCCGCCCTCGAGGAGTCGTGTGACCATCCGCTCTGCCGCACCGGCTACAGGCTCGCCGGCGCCCGGCCGGTCCTGGACGGCTTCGATGCCGCCGGCGCGCCGGCCGGCCCCGTGCTGACCCTGCACCAAACGGCCTGGGGCGAGACGGCGCTCTGGTGTGTGCCGCCGACAGTCGTCAACCGGGCGGACCAGCACACCTATGTGCAATACGGCCAGGCGTGTCTCAGCGAGCTGATGAACCGCGCCATGCAGCTCGTGCTGCGCCGCCTGGCGCGGCCGCTCGTCGAAACGAGCGCCGGCAAGCTGCTCGCCTTCCACGGCGCCGATGGCGCCGTGCGGGTAATCGTAATGGAGGATGCCTGGCCGGACACGCCGTGCGCCATCGAGCCGCGGGTGACCCTGCGTCTGCCGGGCGTGCGGCCGGAGAGCATCGTCTGCGACAAGCCGTTTTCCATCCTGTCTGCCGCGCCGGGCGTCGTGTCGCTGCGCCTTCGGCTTGACCCGCACGACAGCGCCGTGTTATGCGTGCCGTGCCGCGACCTCAAATCATCGGGAGCCTCGCCATGACCGCATGCTTGCGCGCCGGGATCGCCGGCTGCGATATCTCGCCCCGCCCCGGCGTGCCCCTGGGCGGCTACCCGCACTTTCTCCGGCCCAACACGGGCATCCACGATCCGCTCCGGGCCGTCTGCCTGGTCCTGGACGACGGCGCCACCCGGCTGGTGCTGGTGGGGATGGACCTGCTGGCCTTTTCGCGGCGCGATGTGATCGAGGTGCGCCGGTGCGTTGCGGCCCGCACGGGCATTCCGGCAGGGCACATCGCGATCTTCTGCTCGCATTCCCACTCGAGTCCCGAGGGCGTCTCCTTCATGGAACTCGATGCCCCGCAGGATCTCGCCGTGCCGGATGCGGCCTATATCGGCTGGCTGCGGAATGCCCTGGCGGACCTCGTCGCCGAGGCGGCTGCCGCCCCGTTTGACGCCCGGTTGGCCGTGGACAAGGGGCATTGCGGCCGGGAGTGCGGCGTGGGCGGGAATCGCCGCGATCCCGCCGGCCCTGCGGATCCCGAGGTCTGGACGGTCGGCGTCCAGGACGCCGCGGGCCGGTGGCGGGCGGCCCTGGTGAAATACGCGCTGCACCCGACCGTGCTGCACGAGGACAACACGCACGTCTCGGCCGATTACCCGGGCGCCGTGCGCCGCTGCGTCGAACGCGAATTCCCGGGGCTCGCGATGCTCTTTGCGCAGGGCACAGCCGGGGACCAGAGCACGCGCTATTTCCGGCAGGGCCAGTCGTTCGAGGAGGCCGACCGGATCGGTTCGGCCATCGGCCGCGAAGCGGCCGCGGTCCTGCACCGGCTACGGAACGCGGCGCCCGCGCGCCTGGGTGTGTGGTCGGCGCCGCTGACCTTCGGCCTCAAGGCGCTTCCGCCGCGCACCGAGGTGGAAGCCCGGCTCGAGACGGCGCGGCGCCGCTACGACGCGCTGAAGGCGGCGAACGCGCCGTACCTCGAGGTGCAGAACGCGAACCTGGCCGTGCTCGGCGAGGAGGACACCCTGGCCTGCGTGCGACTCCGCGAGCGCGGCCAGCGCATGCCGTTCGTCGAGGACGAGCTGCCGGGCGAAGCGCAAGTGGTCGGCCTGGGCGACGCGCGGCTGGTCTTCCTGCCCGGCGAGGTGTTCGTCGAGCTGGGCCTGCGCATCCAGCGGGAATCACCCTTTCCCAAAACGTTTGTCGTGACCTGCGCCAACGGGTTCCTGCCCGGCTACCTCTGTACCGCCGAGGCGATTGCCGCCGGCGGGTACGAGGCGGGCACGTCGCTGCTCGCGCCGGAATCCGGGGACGAGCTGGTCCGGACGGCGGCGTCCCTGTTGCGCCAAAGCCAGACGCCCGGTTGAGGCACGATGGCCATGCGCGCGACACCCGGGCACATCCTGGCACTCGACTGCGGCACGACCAATTTCAAGGCCGCCGTCTTCGACCCCCGGTTGCGCCGGCTCGCGCAGGCGGCAGCGCCCATGCGCTACTCGAGCCGCGGACCCGGGCGCGTCGAGTTCGAAGCGCCGGCGGCCTGGCGGCTCGCGGCGCGCCTGGTCGGGCAGGTGCTGGCCCGCGCCCGCGTGCCGCGCGGCGCGGTCGCCACGGTGGCTATCACGAGCCAGGCCAATACCTTTTGCGCCCTGGATGGCGCCGGCCGGCCGCTGACGCCGTTCCGGAGCTGGCGCGATCGGCGGGCGGGCGCCGAGGCGGCATGGCTCAACCGGCGGCTGGGCGCGGCATTGCGGCGCGAGGCCGGCGATGGGCCGCTCGCCGCGGGGCACCAGGCTGCCATGCTGCTCTGGATGCGGCGGCACGAGCCGGCCCTGTTCCGGCAGGCGGCGGTCTTCGTCAACCTGCCGGCCTACCTCCTCGGCCGGCTCGGCTTCCCGCCGGCCGTGGACGCCAACCTGGCGGCCATGAGCGGGCTCTATTCGTTGCGGCAGGCGGCCTGGTGGCCGGACTGCCTGTCGCTCTGCGGGCTGATCCCGGCTCGGTTGCCGCGGCTCGTGCCGCTGGGCGGGCGGCTGACCCCGGTGCGGTCCAACCGGCTGTTGCCGGACCTCGAGCAGGCGGTGCTGGCCGGGAACGACCAGACGGCCGGCGCCTACGCCAACGGCTGCGGGCGCGGCCGGCTGGTCATTACGCTGGGCACGGCGCTGGTCGGATACCGCTGTGCGGGCCGGCGCCCGGGCCCGTTCGGCCCCGGCAGTTCCTGGGGCCCATACCCGGGCGGCGGCTACTATGAGCTTGCCGAGCGCAGCCACGGGTGCGCGGCCCTCGATTGGGCGCGCGCACGCCTGACGCCCGGGCGTGACATCGCGGCGTTCCTGGACCTGGCGCAGCGCGCCTGGCGGCGCCGAAACGCGCGCGGCACGCGACCGCCGGCAACGCTGTTTTATCCCGCGTGCGCGGGAACGCCGCGCGCCTGGGCCGGCTCGGACGACCCGGCCGACCGGGCGCTCGCGGTGCTGGAGGGGATCGGCTTCGTTCTCAGGGAAATGCTGAGGCACGACCTGAGCGACGCGGAGGGCCGGACCGGGCTCGTCGTGGTCGGCGGCGGGAGCGCCAGCGCCTTGTGGCGGCGTGTCCTGGCCGATATCCTGGATCGCCCCGTGGCGCGCGGACGCGGCGACGCCCTGCTCGGCGCGGCCCGCATGGACCGGCCCGGCCGGCCGGCGCCCGCGCCCGGACCCTGCGTCCGCCCGCGCGAGCCGGAGCGGACTCGGCGTCTGTATGAACACTGGAAGCGGCACACCCCAACCCAATAGGAGTACTCCCATGCCCCCGCGCAAGGAACCCCTGCTCGGCGTATGTCCCATCGGCAAATTCGTGTTTTCGCACGAAGACGCCATCCGGCAGAAAGAAATACTCTTCCGGAAACTCGATGCCTGGAAGATCCGGTACTGCCACCTCGATCGCGTGCTGCCGGACGGGCTCGTCCGCGATCAGGCGCATGTCGGCCCGGCAGTGGACTACTTCAAGAAGCAGGGCATAGACGGGGTCTTCATGCCGCACTGTAATTTCGGCACGGAAGGCGCCGTCGGCATGATCGGCCGGCTCACGGGCGTCCCGGTCCTGCTCTGGGCCCCGCGCGACGAGGTGCCGCGCGCTGATGGCTCGCGCCTGCGCGATTCGCTGTGCGGGGCGCTGGCCTCGAGCGGCGTGCTCTACCGCATGGGCGTGCCGTATGACGCGATCGAGAACTGCCGGCCGGACGAGCCCGCCCTCGAACGCGGCGTGCGCCGGTTCGTGCGGGCCGCGGCTGCGGTCAAGGCCATGCGCCGCATGCGCCTGGCCCAGATCGGGTCCCGGATTCCCTTCTTCTGGTCCACGATCATTGACGAGCAGGACCTGCTCCAGCGGTTTGGCGTCGAGGTGCTGTCCGTGGACCTGGTCATGCTCCTGCGCGACGCGAAGGCGCGCGCCCGGAAACAGCGCGCGGCCTATGCCCGGAAGCTGAAGGCCGTGTCGACGTGGATGACCCGCGCCCGGGGCGTGAGCGACCAGGCGCTCATCAACAACCTGGCGTTTGGCGACGAGTTGTGGGACCTGGCCGAGCGCGAGAATCTCTCCGCCATTGCCCTCCAGTCTTTTTCCTCGATCCAGGTCGAGCTGGGCGGCGGGCTCGGCCTGCCGCTCTCGATGGGCGGCCCGCGCAGCGTGCCGGTGGCCGGGGAAACCGACCTGCATGGGGCCATATCCTCCGTCCTCATCGAGGCTGCCTACGGCGGCCCGGAGCCTTCCTTCTTCCCCGAGTTCACAAATCGGCACCCGGAGAACGACAACGCCGTCCTCATGTGGCACGGCTATGCCCCGCTCAGCCTCCGGGCGCCCGGCTCGCGCATCAAGATGGCGCCGCCCTGGATTCTCAAGGGGCAGGCGCCCGTCAGCCTCCATTTCCGGCTCAAGGACGGCCCGCTCACCGTCTGCCGGTTTGAAAAGGCGGGCCCCGATTACGTGCTCGGGATCGGGGAGGGCCGCACGGTGCCCGGCCCGCATACCCAGGAGTTCTATGCCTGGATGGAAGTCAACGACTGGCCGACCTGGGAGCGCAACCTCATGATGGGCCCCTATATCCACCACGTGTCGGCGGTCTACGGGCATTGCGCGGAAGCCCTCGAGGAAGCCTGCCGGTTCATCCCCGGTCTGCGCGCCCAGCGGTTCGAACGGCCTGCCTGACAGGACATCCGGCGGGCCCGGTGATTCCGAAAGCTGGCGCCGCGTCGCGTGGGCCATTCGATTGCTTTTCCGCACGGCACGTGCTACGGTCAAGCCCGTTTCAACACGCGCGCGGACGCCGGCAGGAAAGCGCATTCGCGCGCCCAACCACCGGCTGGAATACGACGCCGGTGCAGCCGCGCGGACGCCGCTCCGCCGCCGTTCGTAGTGTCAGCACGCCGAAGGAGAGAGAATCATGGATACCTGGAAGTTTTACGACATCACGCACCGCGACCACCTGATATGCAATCCGACGAGCGGGGAAAAGCTGGCGTGTCTCGTGTCCCTGCTGCGCCTCGCGCCCGACGCCCAGGTTGTTGATATTGCGTGTGGCAAGGGCGAGTTCCTGATCCGCTTGGCGGAAGCCTATGCGGTCCGCGGCATGGGCATTGATCTATCTCCTTTCCATATTGCCGACGCGAAGCGGCGGCTCGAGGCGCGGGTGCCGGGTGCCGGCATCGCCTTCACGCAGATGAATGGCGCGGAGTTCAAGCCGGAAGCGGCGCACAGCTTTGACCTGGCATCGTGCATCGGAGCCAGTTGGATCTATGGCGGGCACGGCCAGACGCTGGACGCGCTGATGCGCATGGTGAAGCCCGGCGGCTGGGTGATCGTCGGAGAGCCCTTCTGGCTGCAGGAGCCGCCCGAGGATTACCTGGCGGCGTGCGGAATTGCCAAACAGGACTTTGGGAGTCACGCCTCAAACGCGGAACAGGGGACGCGGCGGGGATTGGACCTCGTGTACACCATCGTCAGCAGCAAGGACGACTGGGACCGGTATGAGGGGCTCCAATGGTTTGCGACAGCTGACTACGCTCGGTCCCACCCGGACGATCCGGACGTGGCCGAGACGGTTGCGCGCGTGAGCCAGGCGAGGGCGGCATTCCTGCGCTGGGGGCGCGACACGCTCGGGTGGGCGATCTATCTCTTCAGGGTGAAGCCCGCGGCCTGACAACGGCGTCGGGGCTCCCGGGGGCCCGCGGCGGGCGCCGGGCGGCACACGCCGGGCGCTGAAGGCAGGGAACGATAGTCCCCTGGATGACATTGGGGCTCGTTGGCCTGGATGTAGAGCGCGCGTTCTTCGATGTCATCCATCACACGCGGCGCATCGGATGCGTTGTGGGCCGGCGTGGCGGATGCGCCAGCGGCCGAACCGATGGCATGGGAATCGAGACTCACGACGGGAGGCTAATGGCCATGAAAACGATAGTGTGGGCCTGTTTGATGCTGGGTATGGGTCACTGGGCGTCGGCCCGGATGTTCGAGTCGTTTGAATACTCGAGTTTCCCGCCTGGGGGATGGAGTAAAACGAACGTGCTGGGAGGATCGGGGTGGTACCGTCTGCCGGTAGGTGTCATGCCGCTGCCGGGGTGGGGTAATGGCACCAGCAGCGTGCCCCCGACGGCCGGCGCGGGCGGGTACGTGGCGTATTGCAGTTGGACGACCGGCGGGGGTAACACGGAAGGCTATCATAGTGACCAATGGCTGATTTCCCCGAAACTGACGGGCTTGTGCGCGACGTCGTCGCTGAGTTTCTGGATACGGTTTGCGTTCACCAATTTCCCGGATACCCTTTACGTCCGGATCTCGACGAACACGGCCCATCCGTCCGATTTCACGCGGATCATCCACACCAATCGGTTTGAACGCGGCAGTTGGCCCACTCAGTTTCCGCCGTGGAGCAATGTGGTGGTCTCGCTCGGAAACCAGGGCATTCCAGCCGGGACGCCGCTCTATATCGCTTTCCAGGAATACGAATGGGATAACACGCGTAACGGCGCCGCGGTGCAACTGGACGTCATCAGCAGCGACCTGACGGCGCCGCCGGAACCGCGCCTGAGCGCTACCCAACTCGTGTTCGCCGCCACCTATAACAGCACTCCGCCCGCGCAGGCGATCATGTTGGGCAATGCCGGGTCCAGCGACAATCTGCTGTTTTCCCATGCCTTCTCCTACGGGCCGGGCGCCTCCGGCTGGGCTTCGATGGTCCCGGCGGGTGGAACCGTGGCGGGCGGCGGCGGCAGTCAATCCCTGACCTTTCAGGTGGCGTCGGCCGGCCTGGGCACCGGATCCTATTATGCAATCAACACACTGACCATGCCCGGCGCCTCCAATTCGCCGATGCAGGTCCGGATTGAGATGACGATTGCCAGGGGCAACCAGGCCATCGTGTTCCCGGCTCTTGGGCCGCAGGCTGCAACCAATCGGGTGGCCTTGCAGGCCGCGGCGGGGTCCGGATTGCCGGTCCAGTTCGCCGTGATGGATGGGCCGGGCGTCCTGGAGGGCGGCTCGAACCTGTCCCTCACGGGCGCGGGTACGGTCCGCCTCATGGCCATGCAGGACGGGAACGCCAACTGGAATCCGGCGCCTCATGTGACGCAAACGGTGGCCGTGCTTAAATCCGTGCAGACGGCGCTGCTGTTTTCCCCGGTCAGCCCGCAGGTGTACGGAACCACCCAGGCCCTGGCGGCGACGGGTGGGTCGGGATACGGGGCGCTGAGTTATGCGGTCGTGTCCGGTCCCGGCACTATCACCGGGGGATTGGGGCTGACGGTGACTGCCGGCACCGGGACGAGCGTCGTCGTGGCCGCCAAGGCGGCGGATGCCTTCTATGAGGCGGCGTCGGCAACCGCCCGGGTGGTCGCGGTAAAAGCCTGGGCCCCGGTCACGCTTCACCCTCTCAACCAGGTGTATAACGGCGCGCCGCGGGTCGTGACGGCCTCGGCGGACCCTTCGGACGTGTCGGTCCGGCTCGCGTATGAGGGGGGCCCGACGCCGCCCGTAAACGCCGGGCGCTACCGGGTCGTGGGCACGGTGGACGATGCGCGCTATGCCGGCGCGACGACCGGCACGCTGGAGGTATCCAGGGCCGATCAATCCATTGCGTTCCCGGCCCTCCCGGACCAGGGTGTAACGAGCACGGTGATCCTTGCGGCCACGGCGTCCTCGGCGCTCCCGGTGTCCTTCGTGGTGCAGTCGGGACCCGGCATCGTGACGGGAGGGAATCGCTTGAGTTTTTACGCGGTGGGGTCCGTGGCCCTGGCAGCCTGCCAGGCGGGCGATGTCAACTGGAACCCGGCCCAGCCGGTCTCCCAGTCGGTGTGGGTCCATCCGGCGATCCCGCGCTTCAGCGGAATCCGGGATGCC
>CAZUYI010000107.1:0-8217 GCA_964624095.1 uncultured Verrucomicrobiota bacterium
TGCGCGCCCGCGCCGCCCGCGTGCTCGCTCACGCCGCGGTCGTGGCGGATATCGTCAAGGGATTGCCCGGCGGCTACAACCGGGACGTCCAGGAAACCAAGGAGCCGCTGATGGCCGGCCTGGACGAAACGCGCGCCGCGCTGCGGGTGCTCGCGAGCCTCACGCGCGGCCTGCGGGTGAACCCGGACGCCCTGCGGCGGGGATTCACGCCGGGCGTGTTTGCAACCGACCGCGCCCTGGAACTGGTGGCGCGGGGCGTGCCGTTCCGGGACGCCTATCACCAGGTCAAGGCGCGCCTGGGCGACCTCAGCGCCGTGGACCCGTCGGCGGCGCTGGCGCTCAAGCGCCACGCGGGCGCGCCGATGGGCCTGGATTTCGGCGGCCTGGCGCGCGCCCTGGCGGCCGACCGGGCGTCCGTTGCCTCGGCGCGCCGGCGGATCGGGCGCGCGATCTCGGCCTTGCTGCACGTCCGTTATCCGTTGGCATCCGGCTCCGGTTATGGCCTCCGCGATTGACATCGAGGCGTTGACGGTCGAGTACCCCGGGCGCGCCCGCCGCGGCGGGGTTCGGGCGCTGTGCGGCCTGACGCTGCGCGTCGAGGAAGGGCATGTCTTCGGCTTTCTCGGCCCGAACGGGGCCGGCAAGACCACCACCCTCCACGTGCTGCTCGGATTCGTGGCGGCGACGTCCGGGACCGCGCGAATTTTCGGCGTGGATGTGCGCGAGTCCATCGCCCGCCGCCGCCTGGGATACCTGCCCGAGCAGGCCGAGTATTACCGGTTCCTGACCGGCCGCGAACTGCTGATGGCCGCCGGGCGGCTGTTCGGCATTCCCCGCGTGGCCCTGGCGGAGCGCGCGGAACACTGGCTGGGCATGGTGGGCCTCGAGGGAGCCGCCGACCGGCGCCTGGCGACGTATTCACGGGGTATGCTGCAGCGCATCGGGCTGGCCCAGGCCCTGGTGAACGACCCGGACCTGGTGATCCTGGACGAGCCAACCAGCGGATTTGATCCGCTGGGACGCGCGCGCATTCGGGATATCATGGGGACGCTGCGGGCGCGCGGCAAGACGGTGTTCTTTTCGTCCCACGAGCTGTCGGAGGTGGAACGGGTCTGCGACCGGGTGGGCGTGCTGGCGGGCGGCCGGCTGGTCGCCGACGGCCGCGTAGCGGACCTGGTCAAGGGCGGAGAAACGCTGGAGCAGTATTTTATTCGGACGGTCTCATGATCCGCATCCTGGTCCTGGCTCGTCTGGTGTGGCTCGAGACGCTGCGCCGCAAGGATCTATACGTGCTGCTGATCCTGATGGCGGGCTTCCTGCTGGCGCTCGCGGGGGTCGGGTCGTTCGGCGTGAGCGGGCGGGTCGTCTACCTGAAGGAACTCGGCCTGCTGCTAACCTGGCTGATGGTGTGGATCCTGGCCGTGACGGTCAGCGCCCGGCAGTTGCCCCAGGAAGAGCGCCGGGGTACAATCTACGCGCTGCTGGCCAAGCCGGTCGGGCGCGGAGAGATGGTGGCCGGCAAGTGGCTCGGCGCCTGGACCGTGACCTGCGCGGCGGCGCTGGTGTTTTATGCGCTGCTCGGCGGCGTCGTGGCCCTGGCCGGCGGGGCGTTTGACGGCCGGACACTGGCGCAGGCGCTGGCGCTGCACGGAGCCCTGCTGGCCGTGATCGCGGGCCTGGGGGTGGCCGTGTCCACGCGGCTGCACGCGGATGCCGCCGCGGCGCTGACCTTCCTGGTCTCGCTGGCCGCCTGGCTGCTGCCGGGCCGCGCGCCGGCGCTCGCCGAGGCCGCGCCGGGCGGCGCCCGGACGGCGCTGGTGATCCTGTATTATGCCCTGCCGCATGGAGAGCTGTTTGACATGCGGCGTCGGCTGGCGTTCGGATGGGGGCCGGCGCCCGGGGAGATCGTTGCCGCCGTGCTGGCGTACGGCGGGGTGCTGACGGTCCTGCTGTTGACGCTCGGGTGGCTGGGGTATCGGCGCAAGCGGTTTGTACGAGGCGCCCTGATATGAAGCGGACGCTCGCGAGACCGGCCGTCTGGGGCTGGGCGCTCGTATTCGCCCTGTGGGGCGCCGCCTTCAGCCTGGCCTGCCGCGTGGCGCCGGGCGTTTACGACGGCGCCAACCCCGTGGACAGCCCGGCGGCACGGCTCGCGGGCGGCAGCCGGGCGCTGCTGGGCGGGCACCTGGTGGGTCAGGCCGACCGCACGTTTCACGGCGGCGTGGCCCCGTATCGGGTGAAGGCGTTTTCGGGCGTGTTCGACCGGCTGTCCCGGGCGATCACGCCGGAGGCCCACGTGCACCTGCGGGGCGCCGACGCCACCGAGATCGTGCCCTGGTTGTATCTGGCGACGCGCGCCGATCCGCGCAACGTGGAGGCGTACGTGCTGGCGGCCTATTGGCTGGCGGGGCAGGGCGGCCGTCCGGACCTGGCGGAACGGGTGCTCGCGGAGGCGCGTCGCGTCAATCCAGGCGAGTATCGCGTGTACCGGGAACAGGGCCGGCTGGCCATGAAGACCGGCCGCCTGGCCGATGCGGGGCGGGCGTTCGAAACCGGCCTGCGGGCCTGGGCCCGCAGGCCCGGGCCCGATGCCGAGCAGGCTCAGATCGACCGGTCCGAAATGCTGACGTATCTCGGTCTGCTGGCCGAAGCGCGCGGCGACACCGGCCGCGCGATGGCATGCTACCGGGAGGTGCTGGAGGCCTTTCCCGGCCGCGCCAGGATTCGGGAGCGGCTCGTCCACCTGGAGCGCGACGGGCGCGCCGAGCCGCCCCCGTCGGCCCTGTGGAATGCCATCCTCTATCCCGCGGAACACGCCTGCGGGCGTGACCACGGCCCGGACCAGGACACCCCCGCGGCGCCCGCTCATGATGGATAGACCCGAACAGAATCGGATGGCGGCAGGCCGGCGGCGTGGCTGACGCCCGCGCCCGGGGCTTGTACCCAGGCGGACACGGATCATGTACCTCTCCTTTTACGGATTCAAGGAAGCCCCCTTCGCCATCACGCCCGACCCGCGCTTCCTGTATTACGCCCAGCGCCATCGCGAGGCGTTTGATCACCTGATGTACGGCATCGAGCACCGCAAGGGATTCATCGAGTTGACCGGCGAAGTCGGGTCCGGCAAAACCACGCTCTGCCGGGCCGTCCTGGCCAACCTGTCGCGGCGGGTCCAGACATCGCTGATCCTGAACCCCTGGCTGACGGAGACCCAGCTTCTGCGCGCCATCCTGCGCGATTTCGGGCTGGAGATCCGGGGCCGCGACCGGTTGGCCTGCCTGGATATGCTCAACGCCTTCCTGCTCGACCAACTCCATCGGGGCAACAACGTGGCGCTGATCATTGACGAGGCACAGGATCTGACCCCGGCGGTGCTCGAGCAGGTGCGCCTGCTGTCCAACCTCGAGACGGATCAGCACAAGCTTCTCCAGATCGTGCTGTGCGGGCAGCCCGAACTGAAACAGCGGCTGGCGGCTCCCGCCTTGCGCCAGTTGCGCCAGCGGATCACCGTGCGCTGCCAGCTTTTCCCTTTGACAGAATCGGAGGCAACACACTACATTGAACATCGACTCAAGCTGGCCGGATGGACGGGCGATGCGCTGTTTGTGGACGAGGCGGTACACCGTGTGGCCGATTACTCGCAGGGCATTCCCCGGCTGATCAACGCCGTCTGTGATGTGGCCCTGCTCGCCGGCTATGTCGCCGGCGCGCGCCGCATTGACGCGGCCTGCGTGGCCCGGGCCATCCAGCAATTAGAGGGGACCCCATGAGTTTGATTCAAGATGCCTTGAAGCGCCAGCAGCAGGAAGCGGCCGAAAGCCGCGTGGCCGCCGACATGCGCGTAGCGTCCAGTCCGGCGTCCAGCCCGTCCTCGTCCGCCCCTCCGCCGGCGCCTGCGCCCACCCCGGCGGAGCCCTGCACGCCGCCACCCTTGCCCGGGCCGCGGCGCTCGTCCAGATTCGTCGTGAGTATGGTCCTCTTCTGTTTGCTGATGCTCTGGATGCTGGGGTTGGTGTATGTGTATGCCAACCGGTATTTCGACGGCGCCCTGACGGAAACCCTCTCAGCGCGGGCGCGCAGCCTGTATGCGACGGTTCTTCGGTCCGCCGCGCCGCGCGGCACGCCCGCTCCTGTACCTGCCCCCGCACTCGAGCCCGCGCAGGGTCCGGCGGGTGACAGTCCCGCTCCGGCTGTCGAGCCGCCTCCCATGCCAGCTCCGGCTGGCGAGAGTCCGCCGGCCTTCCCAGCGGCAGCCCCAGTGCCCGCCCCCGCCGCGCCCGCCCCCGCGGCGCCCGCCCCCGCGGCGTCCGCCCCCGCCGCACCCGCTTCCGCGGCGCCAGCGACTCTCCCGCCAGCCGCGGCTCCGCCGGCCATGGACACTCCGCCGGCCGCGCCCGCGGTCGCCCTCCCCCCGCCCGCGCCGGTTCCCAAGCCGCGCGCGTGGCCGAAACTCACCTTATCGGCCGTGTTTGCCCACGCGGGGTCGGGGCGTGGCGTAGCTCGGTTGAACAACCGCATGGTGCGGGTTGGCGAGCAGATTGAAGGCGTCACGCTGGTCGAGGTGCTGGGCGATGCCGTGCGCCTGCAGTTCGGCACGGAAACGCGGCTGCTGAAGATCGGAACGACGCTGTAATCAGGCCGACTTGATCTTCTTTATCCGGTCCAGCGCCGCGTCGAAGTCGGAGGGGATGGCGAGGAACCGGTGGCAGACCTTGCCCGTGAGGTCTTCGATGTCGCGGGCCAGTTCGGTCGCGTAAGGATTCAGCACCGCCGCCAGTGCATCCCGCCCCATCACGTCGAAGAGCAGCACCCCGCGCTTGACGCAAAATTCCAGCGGGAGCAGCGCGGCCGTGGCGGGCGCGATCTCGAAATGCTCCAGCACGATGAGCGGCGTATTGCAGGTGGAGGCGAGGAAGGCCACAATCTCGTGGAACCCGGCATAGTTGCGGTCGTGCAGGACGTGAAGCGTGGACACGGGCGCATCGAGGGCGCGCGCCGAGTTTTCCGACAGATCGTGCACGATGTGCGAATAATCCTCCTGGGATAGCTTGTTGGCCTGCAACAGGTTCCAGGCCATCGAAATTTCGTCTGCAATATTGGCGCTTCGCCGGGAAAGAACGTCCTGGTCGTCCATGACAAGGGCCATCACCTTTTTGGGCTTGAGGTTTTCAAGCCGTGCGATGGCGTGCTTGACGTCGGGGTCCGCCGGGTCAAACAGGCGGATCCGGCCGAGCAGTTCGGCGGCCGCGTCTTCGTCGGCCTCGTCAATCAGGACCCCGGCCAGGCGGAGGGTGTATTCCTTCGCGCGGGTATGATCGCCGACTTTCTCGTACGCGCCGGCCAGCGTTTCGAGGGAAAGCCGGTCGTGAGGCATGGCCTCGAGGATTTTCTCGAAATACGCGATGGCATTCCAGATTTCCGCTTCGGCGTCCGACGGCGTTGAAGCAGGATGCGGATCGGCCATGGTGGCCCTCCCGGGGGTCCCGGCAATAATGTTATTGATTTGATTCCCGCCTGCAGCCTACTATAGCCGCGACGACCTCGTACTGCAAGCTCCAAACGGCGGTCTGAACCGACCCGGGCTGGCGCCCGGCGGACGAGGGCAAGAGGCCGCGCCCGGAGGCCGGCGGAGACAGGTCATGCCTGACGCACCCACCAGCACGCCTCGCGACCCGACATTGCCCGAGCGGGAGTCTTTCAGCGGCAAGATTGCATCCATCCTGTTACGGCGCAACATGATGGACCTCCAGGGCTTGCAGGACTCCGTCGAGGCCGCCAAGGCCGAACACAAACGCCTGGAAGAATACATCGTCGAGCACAAGCTGATTGCCGACACCGACATGGTCCTGGTGCTGTCGGAATACCTGGGCATCCCGCCAATCTCGCTGGCGCATTTCACGCCCGACAGCCAACTGCTCGAGCTGGTCCCGCAAAACGTCCGCAACCACCATGTGGCCCTTCCCATTGCGCGGGTCGGGAAACTGCTGACCGTGGCGGTCGGCGACCCGTTCAACATGGGGACGCTGGACGAAATCCAGTTCATTACCGGGCTCAACGTCATGCCGGTGGTGGCGGCCGAGCGGGAGGTCAAGGAGGTCTTGCAGCGGTTTTCGGAGCAGGACGGCCCGGACCTAGGCGATATTTTCAAGGACATGATGGAAGCCGAGGACATCGAGGTCGGCCACGAAAAGAAGGAAGAAATCAGCCTTGACGAGATGCTCGAAAGCGCCGAAGGCGCGCCGGTGATTCGGATCGTCAATTCCATCATGGTCGAGGCCATGCGGCGGCGGGCCAGCGATATTCACATCGAGCCGATGGAAAAAGTACTGCGGCTCCGGTACCGCGTGGACGGCGACCTGTACGAGGTGCCCAGTCCGCCCAAGGCGCTGCAATCGGCCATCATTTCGCGCATTAAGATTCTCTCGGACATGAACATCGCCGAACGGCGCATCCCCCAGGACGGCCGCTTCAAGATCAAGGCGCTGGGCAAGCAGGTAGATATCCGCGTGAACCTGCTGCCGACGATCCACGGCGAAAAGATCGTCATGCGCATCCTGGACAAAAGCAACCTGATGCCCACTCTCTCGGCCATGGGTCTGGATCCGAAGGCCTACGATTCGCTCGTGTATGCCATCGGGCAGCCGCACGGCATCATCCTGGTGACGGGCCCGACCGGCAGCGGCAAGACCACGACGCTCTATTCCTGCCTCCAGGACTTGAACAAGCCGGACGTGAACATCGTCACGACCGAGGATCCCGTGGAGTACCAGTTGGCGGGAATCAATCAGGTCCAGATCAACGAGGACGTGGGCCTGACATTCGCCAACGCGCTGCGCTCGATCCTGCGGCAGGACCCCGATATTGTGATGGTGGGCGAAATCCGTGACAATGAAACCGCGGCCATCGCCGTGAAGGCCGCGCTTACCGGGCACCTCGTGCTCAGCACCCTGCACACGAACGACGCCGCCGGCGCCATTACCCGGCTGCGTGACATGGGTATCGAGGCCTTCCTGTTGTCCTCCTCGGTCATCATGACCCAGGCCCAGCGTCTCTACAAGAAACTCTGCACGGCCTGCCGGAAACCGGCGGAATTGTCCGCGGAGCACCTGCGCCTATACAACCTGGAGGCCCGGTCGTTCGAGGGGGCCGAGTTGTTCAAGCCGGTCGGCTGCCCGAAGTGCCTGAACACGGGCTACAAGGGCCGCGGCGCACTCATGGAAATTTTAATGGTTGACGATGCGATCCGGCAGCTGGTGCTGCAAAACGCAAATGCCCGGCAACTGGCCGACCAGGCCGTCGCCAACGGCATGCTGACCCTCCAGATGATGGGCCTGGAGAAAGTCCGGCAGGGCATTACGAGTCTGGAAGAGATTTTGAGCGTGACGGGAGGCGAATAACAACCCGGGCGCCGGCCGGTCGCACGGAACCCGTTGGCCGCTGCCACGCGCGGAAAGGATGTCACAATGGCATTTAAACTCACGGCCCGTCCGGCGGCCCCGTCCGCGCCCACCCGTCCGGGGGCTTCCCCCGCGCGCCCGGCGGCCGAGGCCCGGCGCCCGCACAACAGCCATGTCGTGGGCGCCAAGCGCATTCGGGCCCGCGAATTACCGGCATTTTCGCGCCAGTTGTCCGCCATGCTTCTGGCCGGCATGCCGCTGATCCAGGCGCTCAATGCCCTCGAGGACCAGACCAGCGACCGGAACTTCAAGACGCTGGTCCTCGGCCTCAAAAACCACTTGCAGGCCGGCGCCTCCTTTTCGGAAGCCTTGAGCCATTATCATTCCGTGTTTAACGCGTTATACGTCAACATGATAAAGGCCGGGGAATCGGGCGGGCAACTGGGCGAAACGGCCGCGAGACTGGCCAGCTTCCTTGAAAGCGCTGCGAAACTGAACCGGAAAGTCAAGTCGGCTATGAGCTATCCGGTCATTGTGCTGTGCATTGCCCTGAGCATTGCGACGGCTATGCTGCTCTTCATTGTTCCCGTGTTTGCCGACATGTTTGCGGACTTCGGGGCCAAGCTGCCCGGGCCGACGCAGTTTCTCATCACGACAAGCAGCCTGCTCAAACGATCCGGGATCTTTATCGTGGCCCTGGCCGTGGTGGCGGTCATCGTGCTGCAGCGCTGGAAGAAAACACCCGCCGGCGCGTATCGCTGGAGCCAGATCGCCCTCACCATGCCCGTGCTCGGCGAGTTGAACCGAAAAGTGGCCACCA
>CAZUYI010000108.1:0-8181 GCA_964624095.1 uncultured Verrucomicrobiota bacterium
TGCTCGAGAGCCCGGGCGTGGATGCCGTGTTTGTCATGACCCCGGATTACACGCACGCGCCTATCGTGCAGGCCGCGCTCGCGGCGGGCAAGCACGTGTACTGCGAGAAGCCCATGGCGACGACCCTCGAAGACTGCAACGCCATCGTGGCGGCGGCCAAGACGTCCCGGGGCCTTTTTTTCGCCGGGCACAACGTGCGCTTCGGCGCGCCGGGCCTCACCGTGCAGCGCCTGATCGCCGAGGGGCGGATCGGGCCTGTCCGCATGGTCTGGGCGCGGCGGTTCGTCCAGGGCGCCAAGTACTGGCATCGCTGGCACCGCGACGCCCGCTGCTCCGGCGGGCTGCTGGTCCACAAGGGCTGCCATTACATGGACCAGATGAACTGGCATTCCCGCAGCCGGCCGCGCGCGGTGGCGGCGTTCGGCGGGCTGGACGTCTACCGGGCGCGCCCGGGCGCGCCCTGCCGCTGCCGCGACTGCACGGAGCACTGTCCCCACTACCTCGACCTGGCTGCCTCGGCGCGCCACACGGAGTATTTCCTGAACGCCGAACACGCCGACGGCTACATTCGGGACCAGTGCGTCTACGCGCCGGGCGCCACCGTCTTCGACAACGCGGTGGTGTCGGTGCAGTACGCGAACGGGGTGCGGGGCACCTACATGGAATGCCACTTTGCGCCAATCACCGACCTCGAGACGGAGGTCGGCGTGGTGGGCGACGACGGCCTGATCCTGCGCTCGCGCACGGCGGACAACGTGTTCGAAATCCGGCTCGAAAAGCCGGGCCGGAAAACGGCGGAACGCATTCCCCACGATACGCCGCCGTATCCCGGCGACGAGTACGCGCTGCGCACGTTCCTGGACTGCGTGCGGACGGGCCGCGCGCCGGAAAGCGGCTACCAGGCAGGCTGGGACAGCGCGGTGATCGGCATCGCGGCCCAGAAGGCGGCTGCCGAGGGGCGCCTCGTGTCCATTCTGCCCGAGGAAGGACTCCTGCGCGCGGTCTGAGGATAGGAGATGCAATCATGACGCCCGATGCCTTTCCCCGTTCCCCCGACGTTGCCGAGCGCGAAACGCTGGACGGCGGCTTCTCGCGCGGATGGGGCTTCCATTTTCAGGCCAACGAGGCCGCCTGGGTGGATGCCCACGCGCACATGGGCAGCACGACGACCCGCCCCCTCATCTACCGCACCCTCGAGGAGAGGTTCGGCCGGCTGGATGCCTTCCGGCTGGGCCGGGTGGTTGCGATCGTCAAGCAGGAGCAGGGATTCGAGGCCTTCCGCGACCTGGCGGCCCAGGATTCGCGGTTCGCCTGGCTGTATTGGATGCCGTTCGACAAGCCGGACGCCGCGCTGGCTCGCAAGGCCCTCGAGCACGGCGCGCGCGGCTTGAAACTGCACAATTCCCCGCTCATGAGCGGCGTGGGCGCCGCCGGGCCCCAAGTCTGGCTGAGCGATCCCTGGCGGCGGGTCTTCGAGGTCCTGGCGGAGGCCGGCCTGCCGGTGCTCTGGCACGTCACCCAGCGCATGAGCGCCTCGCCCTATCACGGGGGCGACGCGCAGTCCTACTTCAAGGACGGCTGGAAAAAAGGCCTGAAATGGACCAACGAGGATTACCTCTCCGTGTTCCTGCAGCTCGCCGAGCAGTACCGCCGCATCCCGTTCATCGGGGCCCACCAGTGCTACCTCGGGCATGACCGGCTGAGCGCCCTGTTCGAGGCGCACCCCAACCTGTACATAGACACGAGCATCGGCTTTTTTGTGCGCTGGGCCGACGTGCTCTGCGAGGAGGATCGCGCCGTGCTGGGCGCGTTTGTCCGCGAACACGAGGACCGGATTCTGTTCGGGACGGATGCCAGCCTTGCCCCGGGCGCCTCGGACGAGTACCAGGTCCAGGCGTTTCTCTGCCATGCCCGGTGCATCCGCCAGCTCCGGCTGCCGGACGGGCCGCTCCAGAAGGTGGCCCATGCCAACGCCGAGCGGCTGTTCCAGCTCGAGCCGACCAGCACCCGGCGCCGCGGCAATTCCAGGCCGTAGCGGCGCGCGTCAGGCATCCCGGTCCAGTTGCCGCAGGGCTTCGTAGAGCGCGATGGCCACGGCGGTCGCCAGGTTCAGCGAGCGCACCCGGTCTGCCCGCATCGGAATCCTCAGCACGCGGTCCGGGTGGCGGCCTAGCAGCGGCGCGGGCAGCCCGCGCGTTTCGCTCCCAAATACCAGCCAGTCGCCGGGCCTGTAGCGCGCGTCCGTGTGCGGACGCGCACCGCGCGTGCTGAACAGGTGCAGCCGCGCGGGGTCCGCCGCCCGGAAAAAGGCGTCGGCGCCCGCATGCCGGTGCAGTTCGACGGCGTCCCAGTAGTCCAGTCCCGCGCGGCGCACGCGCGCGTCGGTCAGGCGGAATCCCAGCGGGCCCACCAGGTGCAGGGGCGAGCCGGTCGCCGCGCAGAGCCGCGCCACGGCGCCCGTGTTCGGCGGGATGTCCGGCTCGACCAGTACCACCCGGAGCGGCGGATCCGGCCAGCGGAACGGCGAGGCGCACGGGCGCGTGAAGGGCGCATCCATTCGCCGGCAGTCTACGGCGCCCGGCCGTCCGCCGCAACCGCATTCCGCGGCCTGCATTCCGCGGCCCGGTGCCCCGCGCTCCGCCGCGCCGTCCTCCCGGTCGCGGGCCGGGTGCCGTCGAATAGGCGTGACAGGGCCGGCGTCCTGGGGCATGATGAGTTCCGAGGCGCACCCAACAGCCGGTCTGCCCGCGGCGGGCCAGGAGGCCGGATCCAGCCGCCCGATCATTCGGTGTAAACGGCCCGGTCAGAGGAATTCGCCATGGCCATCCAGGATTTCAAGACGGTGTACAAGACCATCATGGACGACCATTTCCCGGACCGGCTCGAAATCCGGTTCGGGGAGGGGGCGTCGCTCCAGGCGCTCGTCTACGAAAAGGCGAGCTGGGTGATTGACGGCGTGGCCAAGGGCTTGCGCTACGGCGAGAATCCCGGCCAGGAGGCGGCGCTCTACCGGTTGGTCAACGGGAACCTCGTCCTGGGCGAGGTGCAGTGCCTGCAGCCGGGCCGTTACCTGGCGTCGGATGTCGAGCTGCTGCAGTCGGGCAAGCATCCCGGCAAGACCAACCTGACCGACCTGGACAACGCGCTCAACATCCTGCGCTACCTGATGGCGTCGCCCTGCGCGGTGATCGTGAAGCACAACAATCCCTGCGGCGCGGCCCGGGCTTCGACCCTGGCCGAGGCCTACACCCGCGCAAACGAGGCCGACCGGATTGCCGCCTTCGGCGGGGCCATTGTGCTGAACCGGACGGTGGACCTCGACACGGCCGGGCTGATCCTGCGCCAGTATGCCGAGGTGGTGGCCGCGCCGGACTTTGCGCCCGGCGTGCTCGCGCGGTTCGCCGCCCGGAAGAACCTGCGGGTCATGCGCATCGCCAACATGGCGCGCCTCTCGGAGTTCGCCGCGCGGCGCGTCGTGGATTTCAAGGCGCTGGTGGACGGCGGACTCATCGTGCAGTGGTCCTTTGTGCCCGAGACGCGGGACCGGTCGCGCCTGGCGCCCGCCCAGGCGCTGTACAAGGGGCGCGAATACGCCATTCGCCGGATGCCCACCGAGTCCGAATACGAGGACCTGCTGTTCGGCTGGCTCGTGGAATGCGGGGTGACCTCCAACTCGGTGCTCTACGTCAAGGACGGGGCGACGGTCAGCATCGGGGCGGGCGGGCAGGACCGCGTGGGCATGGCGCAGTATGCGCGCGACAAGGCATACCGCAACCTGGCCGAACAGCTCGCGTGGGAACGGCACGCCCAGCCGTACGCGGGCCTGGCGGATCCGGCGATGAAGGCCGAGATCGAGCAGGAGGTGCGTCGCCGGAAAGGCGGCCTGGCCGGCGGCGTCATGGTGTCGGACGCCTTCTTCCCGTTCCGCGACGGCGTGGATGTCGGGCTGCGCGAAGGGGTGACCGCCGTGATCCAGCCGGGCGGCTCGGAGCGCGATTTTGAGAGCATCGAGGCCTGCAACGAAGCGGGCGCCGCCATGGTGTTTACCGGCCAGCGCTGCTTCAAGCACTAGCGCTCAGGGTCCGTTCGTCGGCGCCGCCAGCCCCGGCGCGGGCTCGGCGGCGGCCTGCGTCCGCGCGGACGCTTCCTGGTGCCACGAGGTGAGCGTGCTCGATCCGAACAGGACGAGCCCGATCCCCGCCCCCGCCAGCAGCAGGCGCATGCCGTGAAGCCGCGGGGCGATCCGGCGCAGGGCCAGGAGCACCCAGAACAGGCTGAAGCACGCGGCGGCCAGGGCGGCGCGCTGCGCGGCCGTCAGGCGGTAATGCCAGAACAGCGCCGCCCGCTGCCAGGGCATGGGGCTGGCGGGCGTATCGGCCTTGCGCGCCAGGGCAATGGCCAGGTTCCGGCGCAGGTCGGGCGCCGCGCCCAGGTAGCGCTCGGCCCGCAGCAGGGCGTCGGCGGCTGGCCCGGGTTGTCCGGCCTGGAGGAGCGCCGTGCCCAGGTTGTAGAAGAGCGGCCCGTTCCGGACGCCGGCATCCACGAGTTTCTGGTAGGTCTGCGCGGCGCGCCGGGCGTCGGCGGGCGTGCGGGCGGAGGCCAGCCGCGCATTGGCTTCCTGCCAGATGAACTGGCGCTCGGAGGCATCGAGCGCGGCGGCGCTGCCGGCGCCCAGCAACCACAGCCCAAGCCCGAGCCGGGCGGCGCGGACCATCGCCGGGCGAGCCGTTGCGTGGGCGGTCATGATCCGTCCTCCCCGGTGGTTCGCGGCGCGGCGCGGAGCGACCGGTCCAGGTCGGCCAGGAGCCGCTCGACGGCCGCGGCGTCGGCGGCCGGCGCGCCGGGCGGCGGCACGCCCGAAAATCCGGCGTTGAACCACGGCTCATAGAGGGCCGCGAGCGCGCCCGCCGGGCCGGCCGGCGCCCCGGCTTCCCGCAGCAGGCGCGGGAGATCGTCGGGCGTAAGGCCGGCGGTCGGCACACCGAGCCGGTCGGACAGGTACTGGCGGATCACGGCACAGACCGAATCCGGGGCCGCGCCGGACGGCAGCCGCGACAGCGCCGCCAGCCGACGCCGGGCGCGTGCCAGGGCGCGGCGCCTCCGCCATGCCGCGCGGCGCCGCGCGCGGGTGCTCCGGAGCACGAATCCCAGCGCGATGGCTCCGTAGAGCGCCGGGCTGCACGCGGCGGCCAGCAGCCAGGCGGTTTGGCCAAGCAGCGGCGCGGGGTCGGCCCCGGCTGGATCCTGCCGGGGCGCGGCGGGCCGGGCGGTGCGCAGATCCTCGCCGGGCCCGGCCCCGTTCAGGCGGTTGGTGTGCCCCACGAGGTGCGAGGCGGTAACCTCGGCGCCCGGTTTGACCTCGATGGGGATGGGATCGGTGGCGGACACCCGGTACTCGCGCTGCCCGAGGTCGTAATAGGCCACCTCGATGGGCGGCACCATGAGGCGGCCGGCCCGGTTCGGGCGCAGGGTATAGATGAACCGGCGCGAATCCGACTGCGGCACGGTCTCTACGGTGTTGTCGTAGACGGTGAAATCGGCGCTCCATCCCGCTTGCGCGGCGAGCTTCGGCGGCAGAACCTTGTCGAGCCGAACCGCGCCGCCCACCTCCAGCGTCAGCGTCAGGGGATCGCCCAGCGAGCAGACCGATGCGTCCACGCGCGCGCGGACCGTGAGGTTGCTCCCGATCGCCCCGGTAAAGCTGGCCGGCCGGTTCTCGGCCGGCGGCGGCACGACCCGCACGGTGCAGGCCGGCCCGACCGCAAAGATGTGCCGGCCTTCCGCCTGCCCCTGGAGGCGGAGGGCGGCCGGTACGGCGCCCTTGAACACGACCGGTCCGAACACATAGTGCCCCTCGTCCTGCGGCGTATAGGTAAGGGTCAGCCGATACTCCACGTACGCCGAGGCGTCGGCATCGGGCAGGCTCCGGTCGAAGGCGAACCGCGCCAGGCGGCGCCGGCCCGAGAAAAAGCTTTCGAAATCGAATGGATCCGGCTGGCGCTCGTAGTCGTTGACGGCGAATCCGGGCCGATCGTTCTGGACCAGGAGCCGGTTCAAGACCTCGTTGAGATCGGGGCCGGCCAGCCCCTTCATCCCCTCGCGGCTCAGCCAGGGGATAGTCAATTGGGGCGGCTGATCGGTGAAGAGCGGCTCGATGGCGTCGTTCGGGGCGGGCAGTTTCCTGATCCGGATGCGCAGCGTGATATCGAAGGGCTCGTCCGGAATCACGGACTGGCGCGAGGCCTGGATGGAGAGGTGGACGAGGTCCTGCGCCTCGACGTCGGTCACCGTGACCGACGGGCCGTCCGCCGAGCAGGCCCGGCCGTCCGCGGTCACGGCGACACGCCCGACCGCGAACAGGCCGGCGTTGGCCGGCGTGATTTCAAAACTCAGAATGACGCCCGAAAATCCTTCGCGCACCATGCGGCCGTTTTCGAACCGGAGGCTCATGTTGCTGACCGTCCGCTGGCCCAGCGGGCGCACCTGGGCGTTCGTAAGGCTGGAGAGGTCCGCCTCGGCGGAGCCGGCGCCGGCAACGTTGATGTCGAGGATGAAGGACTCGCCCAGGTACATCTGGCCACGATTGGCCGTGACGGTCACGCGCACATCCTCTGCGGCGGAGGCCGCCAGGCAGCACCAGGTGCTCAGGATGAATCGTGCCAGGCGCATACGCAGGCCGTGCAAACGGCGCTACCAGTCGCGCTCGATGGGCGAGGGGGGGATGTAGGACTCCCGCTCGCGCCGTTCGCGGTGCTCCTTTTCGCGTTGTTCGGCTTTCTCCAAAAGCACCCGGGCTTCCGCGGGCGTCATCTCCGCGTCCTTCTCCTCGGCCGGTTTGCCCGGCTCGGGCTTGTCCGGCGCGCCCGATTCCGGCTCCTGCCCGGCGGATGGACGGGGCTGCGAGTCGGCGTCGGACTCCGGCGGCTGGGCCGGCTCCTGGGGCGGCGGCTCCGAGTCGCGGGCTGAATCCCGGCCCGTCTCCTGCTCCGAATCCGGTTGTGGCTGCTGCGACGTGTCTGAAGCATCCGGGTCCGACTTCTCGTCCTTCTGCGGGGATGGCGTCTCCGGGTTCTTTGGAAGCAGCGCCTCGATCTCGAGCAGCAACCGGTGGGCCAGTTGCTGGTCGGTCAGCGCGTCGGTCCGGTTGGTTGACTGAAGAGCCGCCAGGGCGCGGCCCTGCGCCAGGTCCGCTTGATCGGCCAGGGCCAGAATCTGGCGGCGGGTCTCCGCGGTGAACCCGGCAGCGGGCGCCGGTCCGTTCGTGCCGGGTCCGGGCGCGGGCGGCGGGTCTGCCGGGAGACCCTCCTCGGGCACGGCCTGTTCAAACCGCTCGGTGAAGAGGCGGGTCAGGGCTTGTGCTTCCCGCTGGTCCGCTTCCAGGGTGGCAAGGTCGGCTCCGGCCCGCTGCAGGGCATTGGACTGGCGCCCGATCCCTTCCCGCAGCAGGCGCGGATAATCCGCCAGCGCCTTCCAGAGCGCATAGGTCCCGGCTTCCGCGCGCAGGACGCCGCGGGCGGCGCCGGGATCCAGGTTGCGCAAGTCCTCGGCGGCCTGTTTTATCTCGCCGCTCAACCCTTCGAGGTGCGGGGCGAGAGCCGCGTCCGTAAGAGGCGCGGACGTGGACGCAGCGCCCGCTTGGGCCTGCGCCAGGGCGCGCGCCAGCGCCGCGCGCAGCGGGATCAGCAGGTCGGCGCCCGCGCGCTGACGGCCGGCCAGTGCCTCGAACTGCTCGATGCGCGACGGGCTGGAATTGGTCAGGGCCGCGGGCAGGTCGCGCGCCAGGGCGCGCTGGCGCTCGAGCAGCAGGTCGGCCAGCGCCGCCGGCATCTGCCCGCCGTATTGCTCGAGCAGGCTCCGCACGGCCGCGTCGTGCCGGGCCTGGGCCAGCTGCTGGGTAACGACCCCCAGGTTTGCCCGGGCGTCCGCGTCGGACGCCGAGAGGCGCCACGCGCGCTGGAAGGCCAGTCCGGCCCGTTCGAGCAGGGCCGGGTGCCTCTCGGCCGGCTGGTTTGTGCCGGCGGCGCGGGCCGCCTCCGCCATCCGGAACGCGGCGCATCCGAGATTATAGGCCGAGTCCGCGGCGCGCGGCGACGCGCGGGCCGCGAGCGCGGCAAACGCCTCGGCGGCCGCCTGGTACTGGCCCGCCCGGTACAGGGCGCAGCCGGCGTTGTAGAGGCTGTC
>CAZUYI010000109.1:0-1551 GCA_964624095.1 uncultured Verrucomicrobiota bacterium
ATGACCAGCCGGGTCAGATTGTTCGCGCCCTTTTCCGGGACGGTGAACAGGTGCTGCTGGGCCTGGTAACAGATGGCCAGCATCGGGCGGAATCCCTGCGAGGCCTTCCATTGCCCCCCGAGTATGCCCAGCTCGGCCGCCAGCTTGGCGTAGCCGAGGGAGACGGCCTGGAAGCGGTTTTCGAGCCGGTCCACCACCAGGACAGCGCGGACCTGGCCGTTCATCAGCACCGGGAAATACCACAGATCGGTCGCTTCCAGCAGCGCGCTGACCGGCTGGCCGGCTTGGTAGGAGGCCAGGGCGGCGGGGCTGATCGTGTAAACCCGGAACGGCTCGCCGAGCACGGCAGCCGCCATCGAATCGGTCGCGCCAAACCCGAATTCCTCGAGCGAGGTTGCCGGGATCTTGGCCAGGAACGGCTGCAAGCCTTCCACGGCTGCCTGCCGGACAGCCGGGGGCGGCGTCTGCTGCGCCAGGATGCAGGGAGCCCACGCCAGCCACAGGGCGGCGCCGAGCACGGCAACAACGCGGGACGCGGACTTCATGAAAGGTTCCTCCTTGCAGGGCGCCCATGCCGCCAGACCCTGCGTTCCGTTGGCTCGACTCCTCCGCACGCGGCCCTTCGCCGGCTCACGGGGCACGTCCGCCGTCGTCCGGCGATCGCCATGGCCATGTCGTCAATAGGTTTCGCTAGGCACTCTATCAAACGGTCCCAAGGGTGCAAGCAAAATCACGGCCGCCCTGGAACGCCGCCACGATTGTCCGATTGTTGGCTGTCCTTTTTTTGGCTTGCCTTCGAACGCCCAAGCCGGTACATAAGCCCGGTTACCGCAACGCGTGCAAACGTTGAGAGACCGCCATGACATCACGTCCCCTCAAGATCGGGATCGTCGGATCGAAATTCGCGGCCGGGTTTCACGCCGACAGCTACCGCCGCAACCCGGGCGTCGAGTTGACGGCCGCGGCGGCGATTGACAACCTCGAGCCGTTTGCGGCCCAGTGGGGCATTCCGCGAACCTACGCGGATTACCGGGAGATGCTGGCAACGGAACCGCTCGACCTGGTGTCCGTGTGCGTGCCCAACGCCCTGCACCACGCGGTCGTGCTGGAGGCGGCGCGGCACAAGCGGAACGTGGTCTGCGAGAAACCGCTGGCGACGACGGCCGCCCAGGCTCGCGAGATGGAGTCGGCCTGCCGGGCCGCGGGCGTCATGCTGTTTTACGGCGAGGACTGGGTCTTTGCCCCGGCCCTGCGCCGGGCCGGCGAGATCGTGCGCGAAGGGGCGTTGGGCAAGCTGCTCTACGTGAAGGCCAAGGAGTGCCACAACGGGACGCACAGCCCGTACGCCAAGGCCAAAGCGACCTGCGGCGGCGGCTGCCTGATCCACCTGGCCATCCACCCGATCGGCTGGGCCATGCACCTGCTGGGCGACGAAGGGCGCAACCCGGTCATCGAGGCCTTCGGCCGCTGCAACGGCGGCCTCGACGACAATTACGTTCACAAAGACAACGGCGGCGAGGATTTTTCGCTGGCGATCCTCAAGTTCGAGCG